>JBAQSX010000085.1:0-1726 GCA_049296695.1 Methylococcaceae bacterium
CCCTTGGTTAATACAACGTCCTCCTTTCTAACAAGAATTTTTATTCCCCGTTTGGTTGTCCGACATTTTTTTCTTTGTTTTTTCAGAATGAGTTTTCCCTTGAAATAGTTTATTTCCTTTCATTCGCTCGGAATGAGCTTTTCTATTTTTATAGTTCATGTCTTCCCTTATATAATACATAATCAATCATTATTTTTGATAACATGTGGAATCCCGCTTACATAATCAAGGTTTTTGAATTTTTCAATAATTTCTTGTGATCCGGTTCCCGACAATACAAATTCATCCAAAAAATCATCCCTATATTTTTTTAACAAACTTATTGCCTTATCAATTTCTTTTTTTCCTATTGCCTCTTTGGTATTCAAAATATTTTCATTTTCATATGTGAATCCTTCTAAAACATTTTTTAACCATATCGGGCAATAAGCGCCCCCTTCTGGGATGTTATCTAATTTCAGTTTAGCTTTCCCGGTGAGAATCTGGCCAACTTTTTCTTCTACTGATAATTTTTCAAATTCAAGATTATTTAATTCTGTTATTTTTTGTTTCATTAAGATTGACAACCGTTCATAAACATAATTAATTTGTGATTTGGTTATTCCCATTTTATTCTCCTTTTATAATTCAATGTTTTTAAAATCTTCCGGATCAAATCCCCAATTGGAAATCACTCGATCAAAAGCTTGGTTCATTTCAGAATTTCCAAAATAATCCACTTCTGATTTAAGATCCGCGATAATTGAAAAAATGATTTCTTTAAGGTCTTTCTCCTTTTTGATTGTTTCAACCTGTTTTTGTTGTCTCATATCCACTTTCATTTACCTCTATAAAATTCGGGTTGGATGTTTATTTTATTATACAATTTAGCAAGTGGTTTTGTTAAATGCCCGGAACGTGGGTATGGTGGTATTTTTTTGATGGCTTTTGAAGTTGCCAGTTTTTTTAATTTATTATAGCTGGATTGTTTTAAAATGGGTGCTTTTGGGGCTTCGGATGGGTGGAGATAGTCAAGATGAGGCCTTGATAAATAATAAGAGGTATTTATTAAAATATCAGGCAAATCACTCATTTGTATTCCATACCGGGTACAATTGTTTTCAATTTTTGCTAAAAAAACATTACAATTACTACACAACACGCCTCTTACTAGTCCGGTCCCTTTCACTCTTTTCGTATGTGAGTGATCAAGACATGGCCTTTTTATTTCATTTTCACAAATCGGGCATTTATTTTTTTGTTTTTCCATTAGTTTTTTTGTGAGTTCCGGGATATCTTTATGAACCATTATTTTCATTTTATTCTCCCTTGAAAAAAGATTTCCAGTTTTCCAGAAAATTGTAATCTTTGTATTTTCTGAATCCTAATTCTTTTGCCAATTTTTTTAATGCCTGAATATCAAAGTTTGATTTTTTTATTTTCGGGAGTTCAACCCCTGGGAAGGGGAGCTTTACCAATATTTCATTCTGTTGAATTATTTCTTTTGAACTTTCAATGGCTTTACATTTTACACTGTCTTTTTTTAATACGCCAGTAAGATATTTTATTGCTGTTTTTTCTCCCACCCCAACAACGCCTTGAACTTGGTCTGAATTACATCCAGCAATCTGTTTTACTTTTACCCATGATTTAGGTTCAATTTTGTATTCTTCCTTGAATGCTTCTTTTGTCATTTTTTTAAAGCCATCTTTTCCGATTGAATATTGATCCATGTGATCAAGCAATT
>JBAQSX010000086.1:0-15256 GCA_049296695.1 Methylococcaceae bacterium
TACGATGTCATTCCAGCAGGGATGCTGGAATCCAGTTACAGGGATGTATTTATAACAATTACCATCCGTGGTTTCTGGATTTCGGCATCCATGCCGTTGGACGTTCCTACTCTTTTGAAGCACTACCCTATTTTATACATAATAATAAAATACAATTAGCTTTATAATTAATAAATTACTCTTTACCACATACCGCGTTAAAGTGGCGGGTGAATTTCATACTGCCGATGATGCTAATCATTATGCGCGTATTCAATCTTTTTAACTACTTTGCGTAAACAAAGCTTAGCTGTTTTTTATTATCTGCAATTATTAATAAATAATATTTGGCTAGGTAGTTACAATGTTTGTTATTGACCTTGTTAATTAAATTAACAAGCAAAAAAAAGGGGACTGATTCAGTCCCCACAAATGAGCGCATCTCAAACTCGTCCAGCAGGCTTTTTAAAATTAATTAATTTATTGTGCGTATCCTGCTTTGTCATCGTAGTTTTAGGCGGTTCAATTTCTTCTTGAACGGCTTGAACTACGATGGGTAATTCTTCTTTGGGTGGCAGTGGGTCTTGACCTGCCATTAACGCATCGATTTGATCTTTATCGATGGTTTCCCATTTCATTAAGGCATCTGCCATTTTGTGTAAAATATCAATGTTTTCTTTCAAAATGGTCTCAGCGCGTTGGTAGTTTTTATCAATCACGGCGCGGATTTCTTCATCAATTTGTTGTGAAATCACGTCTGAGACTTTGCCGCCTTGGGTGGCATAACCCATAAAAGGTTGTCCGCCTTCTTCGCCATAAACCAATGGCCCTAACTTATCTGAAAAGCCCCATTTCGTGACCATATTGCGTGCCATTTCAGTAGCCCGTTCTAAGTCATTAGACGCGCCAGTGGTAACTCTATCACCGCCGTAAATCATTAATTCGGCAATGCGTCCACCAAAAAGACTGGCAATTTGGCTTTCTAATTTACGTTTGCTGGCACTGTATTGGTCGCGTTCGGGCAGAAACATGGTAATCCCTAAAGCTCTGCCTCTAGGCATGATGCTGACTTTATACACAGGGTCGTGGTCAGGTGAGCTTTGTCCCACGATACAATGTCCCGCTTCATGATAGGCAGTGAGTAGTTTGTCTTCTTCACTCATTACCATAGTATGCCGTTCAGCACCCATTAAAATTTTGTCTTTGGCTTTTTCCAAATCACTCATGCTGACTTCTTTTTTATTGGCTCGCGCCGCAAATAAAGCCGCTTCGTTAATGACATTGGCAAGTTCTGCACCTGAAAAACCGGGTGTACCACGCGCAATGTATTTCAATTCCACATCGGCCGCCGTTGGTACTTTTTTAATGTGAACATTTAAAATTTGTTCTCTGCCACGCACGTCAGGTAAGCCTACATTGACTTGTCTATCAAAGCGGCCAGGCCGTAATAAGGCTTTATCGAGTACATCGGCGCGGTTAGTGGCGGCAATAACAATCACACCTTCATTACCTGTGAAGCCGTCCATTTCAACCAGCAATTGGTTTAAGGTTTGTTCACGTTCATCATTACCTAAGTTAGGACCGCCGCGTTGTCTACCGACCGCATCAATTTCATCAATAAAAATGATACAAGGTGAATGTTCTTTGGCTTGCACAAACATATCTCTGACGCGTGACGCGCCGACACCGACAAACATTTCTACAAAATCAGAGCCTGAAATGGTAAAGAATTTAACCCCAGCCTCACCTGCAATGGCTCGTGCAATTAAAGTTTTACCTGTTCCGGGCGGGCCTACCATTAAAATGCCGCGTGGGATTTTACCGCCTAGTTTTTGGAATTTTTGCGGGTCTGCTAAAAAGTCAACTAATTCAGCCACATCGGCTTTAGCTTCTTCACAACCTGCCACATCGGCAAATTTAGCGGTGAGTTTGTCTTCTTCAAGCATTTTGGCTTTGCTTTTACCAAAACCACCCGCACCACCCATGTTATTTTGTCTACGCATGTAGATAATCCACACCACAATCAGCAGTAGCATGGGAAACCATGAGATGAAAATTTGCATGGCCATTGAAGGCGGTTGCGGCACGATGGTTCTAATCTGCACATTATTGTCGAGCAAATCATCAATTAAATGCGGGTCGTTAGGGTTAAACGTTTCGTAGTTCTGCCCGTCTGTACCGCGAATTTTAATAGACGCGCCTGTGATTTCGACTCTATCGACTTGTTTATTTTTAACTTTATGAATGAAATCAGAATAAGCTAACGATTCATCAATGGCGGGTGGTGTATTGAGCCGTTGAAAGACGAAAAACATGCCCGTACTCATAATGATAAAAAACAGGATGTTCACTATATGTTTTTTCATGGTCTTCTCTCCAGACCTTAGCTTTAAGGTCATTAGTGTAGTCATGCGATAATCGCTTGCATTCAAAACTCGATGATTTTTTAAAGCATCAGTCTGGAATGGTGCAGAACTATTTTACTGCATTTGTTCTATTCTTTAATTATTAAGCAAAAGCCGCGCCTGAGTTGGTGGTGCATCAAAAAAGTAGGCTAGTGAATATCAAGCTATCGGAGTTCAAACCTAGGTTTGAATTCCAACTAAAAGCGCGTTTTATTAAATCCTACTCTTTTGAAGCACTACCCCTGAGTTTATAAAAAACTACTTAATTGTTCACCGTAATGGCGTTTCATTTTATTAAGAGCCATCACTTGAATTTGTCGCACCCGTTCACGCGTGAGTTGTAATTCCACGCCGATTTCTTGCAAAGTCATTTCTTTATCAGTTTCTACGCCAAAATGACAGGCAATGACTTTGGCTTCTCTAGGATTTAAAACATTAATCGCTTTATTTAATAAATGACCTAAATCCGATTCCGCAATTTCAACAAAGGCGTGGGTAAATATTTGTTGTTCTAAAAAGTCAATCGGCGCGGAACTATCTTCATCATCATCAAAACTTTCCAGTGACATTGCCGTTTGAGAAATCGATAAAATAGTATTAATTTCTTGTTCGGTCATTTGGGTATAAGCGGCTAATTCACTAATACTCGGCTCAGTACCTGTTTTTAGGGTTAATTCATCTTTAGCGCGATAAACCCGATTAATGGTTGCCATTTGTCCACAAGGCACACGCACCACCCGTTCACAACGCGATAAAGCGCGCGATATTGCTTTGCGTATCCAATAACTCGAATAAGTGGAAAATTGAAAACCTAAATCAGGATTAAATCTATCGACGGCTTTTAATAATCCTGTTTGCCCTTCTTGCACTAAATCATCAAAATCCAAGAAATTACTTTTATATTGATTAGCAATAAATAACACTAAACGACTATTTGCTGATACTAAGGTTTTGCGTGATTTTAGCCATAAATGCTCAGCTAATACTAATTCAGCAAAATGCTGTTGCATTTCTTGGCGACTTAAAAACAAAAAGCTTTCATTTTGTTCTAATACTAATTCATTAAATTGCCGCGCTAATTTAATATTAGGGCGTTTATCATTGCCTTCTAAGCGTTTATTAATAATAGTTTTGTCACTATTATTCAACGTATGATTATTTAAACCGCGTAATTTAAAGACATAAACTAATAAATCAGTCAGTTGTGTTAATTCTTCAAAACTAAAAGGAAAACTTTGCAAAGCGGCAAACAAATCGCTATGACTACTCGATAGTTGTCCTTGCTCGGTTGCTAATAAATAGTGTGTTCTAATCGCAGACATTGCCGCTTTTGATTCAGAAACGCTAGTATTTTCAGTATCTTGTTCAGGGCAATCAATACATTGTTCATAATGTTTGAGTAGCCATAAAGCGGTCACTGGAAAATAACTTAAAACTTTAATTAAGCGGCTTTTTCCTGCTTTTAAATGGCGTGCGATTTCAAAATTATCGGTTTCCACAACGGTAGTAACATGAGAAATAGCACTCACTGCCGTTATTTCTTGTTTAGGCTCATTATCTTCATCATCGAGTAGCACGCTGGGCAATGCTGCTAGATGTTCGTTTAAATACATCATGACCTTAAACCTCACAAAGTGCTGTTTTAAAAACTAAGCATTTGACTATGGAATTAGCTAAATAGTGCAATGCCGATACTGATTTTTTTCACTTCAGAATGATGAATTAGTACGCGATTAAGCATCAATCTGTTTAGTTGAGTAAAACAATAAACATTTAGCAAGGCTTTGTCAAACAATATCTTTACAAAATATGGACAAACTAATTTCTATTACTAGCATCAAAACAACTTCTTTGTAATATATTGATTTAAAAGCTATTTTATCTTGTTTATTTCGCTAGCAATAGTGTGGTTATAATAGTACGCGTTTATTAGTACGAATTGACTCGATTTTTGCTAATACACCAAAGGCAATATGCGATAAACCAATATACAAAAAGAACAAAGGAATGTTGGCATCGATTTCAACTTCATTGATTTCAGCATAAAACTGGACTGAACCTGTCATTAAAACCAGAAAAAATCCTATAAAAATAAAAAGTTGGAATTTTTTACTGAGCCAACAATAGCTACATAAAACCAGTTCAGTAACACCGATGTACACCATAATGACGCGAAAACTGTTAATTAACTCGCCATATAAATCATGATTGAATTCAAACAGCGAATAGTCTTCAAAGAGTGATAAAAAACAGCCAGTTAGTAATAAGATAACTGAAAATAAAACATTAACGCTCAACAGTAATTTGAGCAGTGCTAAAGGTTTAAAGGTTTGCATGATAAATACTCAAAAAAAAGCCCCTCACTAATAAAAAGCTTAGGAGGGGTTATAGAGGAGGACATTAATATGACTCACGCTAGTCGCGGTCATACGAAATTCAGTAGATTTACCAGACAGTTAGATTAAAAATGGCTAGTATTAATCTTGATTACTAACTTACGATTCAATAAGGCAGTTGTCAAATCAATCTGTACAAAACATGAACAATAACGTAAAATCGCCCAATCTGTACAAATAGCTTTATAACTCATTGAATTAATAAAGTTAAATAGGTTTTACTCGCTATTATTTCAAGATAGCCAAGGTTTAGTAAGATTATTATCGGGCAGATACTTTAGCTTTTTCAAACTCAAAAAATAAGTGGTTAAATGTTTTTGTTATTTAAGCGGTATTTAGCACGAGTGCGACAAGTTATTGTTGTTTGGCTCTATACTTTAGACATTTAAACGGTAAATTGACCTAATCCTTTGTCAAGGTATTGTAAAGCTTATGACAGAATTTTCATTATCTAATGCTTAAAGAAACAGTTATGACCAATAATTATAAGGATGACTCCGCGCATTATTTAATCAGCACGGTGGCAAAACGTTCGGGCGTTAAATCTGATTTAGTCAGAGCATGGGAACGGCGTTATCAGGCAGTTTCGCCTGAGCGCACAGCGGGTGGGCATCGGCTTTATACTGAGCAAGATATTGTGCGTTTGCGCTTATTGAATGAAGCCACCCAACAGGGTCATAGTATTAGTCGCATTGCCCGTTTTTCTTTAGAAGAACTTTTGGCTTTAGTAGAAACTGAGCAAACTCAGCCTGCTAGTCTTATCAATATCGCTCCCAGTAAAACGACTACACCCAGTCCTGCACCAGCCACTACGCCACCTATTAATGGTAAGCGTCAATTACTGGTCGATAGTTATATGGAGAAATGCTACGGCTCAGTGTTGGAGTTTAATGCGAAAGAATTAGAAGCGCATTTTGAAAACGCGATTGTGGAGTTAGGCTGTGAAGCCTTTATTGAATCGCTGTTGACACCGTTGCTCACCCAAATTGGCGACCGTTGGAAAACAGGCGAATTGCGCCCGATTCATGAACACATGGCATCGGCGGTGATTCGTTCGTTGACTTATATTTTGCGTAATAATAATCCTTGTGCAAAACACGCACCGAGCATGATTGTCAGTACCCCGATAGGGCAATTACATGAATTAGGCGCGTTACTTGCCGCTATCATGGCGGAAATGAAAGGCTGGCAAGTGACTTATTTAGGTGCAAGTCTACCCGCTGAAGAGATTGCCGCCGCTGTGCGTTATACAGGCTCATTGGCAGTGACTATTAGCATTAGTTTTAGTAACGATGACCATGTGATTCATAAAGAATTGCGTAAATTACGCAAACTCATTGGCAACGATATTGCCATTTTGGTAGGTGGCAGAGCGGCGTGTCATTATGAAGCGGTACTCGATGAGATTGGCGTGTTAAAACTGCAAAGCTATCAACATTTTTACGATATTTTGGCTGAATTAGCGGCAAAAGCCTTGACTAATCGCCCCGATAGCCGTGATTCATCGGCTACACCCTAACGTTGACAGTCCATAAGTGAGTCACTAGACTGCTCTTTTTCAAGTCTTTAGTGCCTCACCGCTTATGCCCACATTTGCCAACTTATTCAGCCCCGATGTCATCGGCTATCTTGCCGCTATTCTCACTACCAGTTCTTTTCTGCCTCAAGCCATTAAAACCCTGCAAACTAAAGATACTGCCGCGCTGTCGCTGGGTATGTACAGCTTATTTACGCTAGGGGTATTTTGTTGGTTAATCTATGGCATTATTATTGCCAACAAAGCCATAGTTTTCGCTAATGCCATTACCTTTTTACTTGCCGCGTTAATTTTGTCTTTTAAAATCTATAACCTGATTCATAAACGCGAATAGTGGCAAATCACTAAATAATATTTGCCTTATTTAGTTGCAATTGCTTAATGGCTGTAATTGATAAGGCTTTTTAGCGCGAAACAGATTAAAATGACCCTATTGTTAAATTGTTTTTTACTTTGTTGAATTATGACTTATTGTGTTGCTGCCTCTATAGATGAAGGTTTTATTTTAGTTTCCGATTCAAGAACCAACGCTGGTATTGATAATGTCAGTACCCACGGCAAAATGCACGTTTTTAATACCAATTATGATCGCAAGATTATTTTGCTGTGCGCGGGTAATTTGGCGACCACGCAAGCCGTGTTAGAACAACTGCACCGTGATAAGCTGAAAAATGCCAAAATCAATGTTAATAATGTGGAGTGTTTATCGGAGGCGGCGGCTTATTTAGGTCAAGTCAGTGTCGACAAACAAAATCAACACATTAATGCTCAAGGTTTATCGGCTTTCAATGTCTCAGCAACTTTTATTTTAGCGGGGCAAATTGGCAATGAACCCCATGCGGTGTATATGGTGTATTCAGAAGGCAATAGCATCACCACTTCAGCGCATACGCCTTTTTTGCAAATCGGTGAAAATAAATACGGTAAACCGATTTTAGATAGATTCCTACGTTTAAACACACCACTCGATGAAGCGGCGCGGTGTTGTTTGGTGTCTATGGATTCGACCATGCGTAGTAATGCCAGTGTTGGCGCGCCTGTGGAATTATTAATTTATCGCAAAAACAGTTTTAGCTTAGAAAACTACTATTGTTTTGATGATGATGATGATTATATGTTGCAACTGCGGCGCAACTGGGAAACCAAACTCAAAGAAGCCATCGCGGCTTTGCCCGTACTCAGCAAAGAATTTGCGCGTACCATTCGCGCTGAATTGTAATGCTATGCAACCCAGCCCCACGTTGGTTTTTGAGAAACAACTGTATCGTAAGTTAGATAAACGCTTACTACCGTTTTTGCTCAGTCTCTACATAGTGGCGTATCTTGATAGAGTCAATATCAGTTTTGCCAAGCTGACCATGTCAGCACAATTAGCCTTTGATGACAGTATTTACGCTTTAGGCGCGGGTATTTTTTTCATTGGCTATTTTCTGTTTGAAATCCCTAGTAATTTAATATTGCAACGCGTAGGCGCGAGGCTGTGGATTGCACGCATTATGATTATTTGGGGTTTGCTTTCAGCATTAACCGCTTTTGTACAATCAGCCCAACAGTTTTATGCAGTGCGCTTTTTTTTAGGTGTGGGCGAAGCGGGGTTTTTTCCGGGGATTATTTTTTATTTAACCCATTGGTATCCAGCGCAACGCAGAGCCAAAGCCACTGCACTGTTTATGACCGCCGTTGCCCTAGCAGGTGTCATTGGTAGCCCTTTATCTGGCGCGATTATGCAGTATTTGCAAGGTTTCGCTAACCTCGCTGGCTGGCAGTGGTTGTTTTTACTCGAAGCCGCGCCAGCTTTAGTATTAGGCGTTGTAGTGGTCTTTTATTTGCATGATAGTCCAACAACTGCGCCGTGGTTAGATGATACTGAAAAACGTTATTTATTAACGCAACTGCGCCTAGAAACCGAGCAAAAGCAACGCTCAGCGCAACATATTTCAGGACTTGGGCAAGTATTTTGCAATGCTCAAGTCTGGTTACTGAGTTTGATTTACTTTGCCATTGTCATGGGGCTGTATGGCATTTCTTTTTGGTTACCGCAATTAATTAAGAACTTAGGCACTAACAGCTTAGGACAAATTGGTTGGTTAGCGGCAATTCCTTATGCGTGCGCCGCTATAGGCATGGTTTTCATTGCGCATTCTTCAGACAAACGCCATGAACGCCGCTGGCATTTAGTGCTATGTACCTTAGTGGCTAGCTTGAGCTTAGTATTAAGTGCTTGCTTTGCAGATTCATTATTTTGGGCGATGCTGGCTTTATCACTGGCTTGTACCGCTGTTTTATCGGCACTATCGATATTTTGGACATTGCCAACGGCTTTTTTAAGTAGCACAGCGGCGGCGGCAGGCATTGCTTTTATTAATGCCAGCGGCAATTTAGCGGGTTATTGCAGTCCCTTCATGGTGGCATGGTTGCAAAGCCTAACAGGAACACTGCAAAGCGGTTTGTACTTTTTAGCCTTTTGCTTAAGTATTGCCGCTTGTTTGTTGTTATGGATACTCCGTCCCGCGACTACCCACGCTTGAAGTTTTCACACACATAATAATAACACGCTGAATTCACAGCGGTTTCACCTTCTTTTATCACCTTTTAGGATTTAATTATGCCTCATAGACGTTTTGACAAAAGTAAACCCAAAGCACATATCACCGCCTTGCCTGATTTAGGTATGGATAAAGAGCATTTGGAAGCCGATTTTCAACGTTATTACGGTCATCGTTTAGGACGTGATGAGTATTGTTGCTCTCTCAACTATGCTTATGAAGCCCTTTCACTGGCCATTAGCGATCGTTTAACCGAACGTTGGAAAAGAACCTATAACGCCTACAAACAAACCGACAGCAAACGTGCCTGTTATTTGTCGATGGAATTTTTAATGGGCAGAACCTTAAGCAATGCCATGTTGAACTTAGGCGTTGATGATGTGGTTGCACAGGCCATGTACGACTTAGGGCTAGACTTAGAAGAACTGGTCGAAAATGAACCCGACGCAGGTTTAGGTAATGGCGGTTTGGGTCGATTAGCCGCGTGTTTTATTGACAGTTGCGCCACCTTGCAATTACCTGTAATTGGTTATGGCTTGCGTTATGAATATGGCATGTTCTCGCAAAGCATCGCCAATGGCGAACAAATTGAAAAACCCGACCATTGGTTACGCAATGGCAATGTTTGGGAAATTGAACGCTTAGAATACAAACAACGCATTAAATTCTGTGGCAGAACCGAGCGTCATGTGGATGAGTTTGGTCATACTCACGTCACTTGGCTCGATACCCAAGACGTATTTGCCGTACCCTTTGACACGCCAGTCCCCGGTTATCAAAACGGCACAGTCAACACCTTGCGTTTATGGAAAGCCACCGCCACCGATGAATTCAATTTGCAAGAATTCAACGCGGGTGATTATGCTGAATCGGTTGCCGCAAAAAACACCGCTGAAAATATCACTATGGTGTTATATCCCAACGATGCCAACGAAAACGGTAAAGCCCTGCGCTTGCGTCAACAATACTTACTGGCATCGGCTAGCTTGCAAGACGTTATGGAAACATGGGTGGGTCGTCATGGACTTAATTTTGATGATTTTGCCGCTAAAAACTGTTTTCAATTAAACGACACTCATCCCAGTATTGCCGTGGCTGAGTTAATGCGTTTATTAATGGATAGTTATGGTTTGACTTGGGAAAAAGCGTGGAAAATTACGCGTAGCACGATGGCTTATACTAATCACACCTTATTACCTGAAGCTTTAGAACGCTGGTCAGTTAATTTATTCAAATGGTTATTACCGCGTTTAATGGAAATCATTTTTGAAATTAACGCCCATTTCTTAGCCGAAGTCTCTGCGCATTGGCCAGGGGATAAAGCACGTTTAGCTAGAATGTCTTTAATTGAAGAAGGACATGAACAATATGTGCGTATGGCGTATTTAGCCATAGTGGGTAGTTATTCGGTCAATGGCGTAGCCGAACTGCATTCTAAATTATTGCAACAAGGTTTATTCCGTGATTTTTATGAATTATGGCCCACTAAGTTTAATAATAAAACTAATGGTGTTACCCCACGTCGTTGGTTAGCGTCTTGCAATCCTGAATTAGCCACTTTAATTACTGAAACTATCGGTGATGGTTGGTTGACTGATTTATCGTTATTAAAGAAATTAGAATTATTTGCCGACGATAAAGATTTTCAACAACGTTGGTACAAAGGTCAACAAGATGCCAAACAACGTTTAATTGAATTCAAAAAACAAGAATTAGACATAGATTTAAACGTCAATGCCTTATTTGATGTTCAAGTCAAACGTATTCACGAATACAAACGTCAGTTATTAAATGTACTGCATGTGATTCATTTATATGACCGTATTAAACGCGGTGATATAACTAACTGGACTGACCGTTGCGTATTAATTGGAGGTAAAGCAGCACCGGGTTATTTCATGGCAAAACGCATTATTAAATTAATTAATAATGTCGCTGAAGTCATTAATAATGACCCCGAAGTGGGTGACAAATTAAAATTGATTTTCTTGCCTAATTATAGAGTTTCGGCAATGGAAAAAATTTGTCCCGGTGCGGATTTATCTGAGCAGATTTCCACTGCGGGTAAAGAAGCCTCAGGTACGGGTAATATGAAATTCATGATGAATGGTGCGATTACCATTGGTACTTTAGACGGCGCGAATATTGAAATTCGTGAAGAAGTGGGCGATGATAATTTCTTCTTATTCGGATTAACTGAAACCGAAGTAGAAGAATTACGTCATCACTATAATCCTATGGCAATAGTTGCCCAAGATGAAGATTTGCAACGCGTATTGGGATTATTAGAATGCGGTCACTTTAATCAATTTGAACCCAATATTTTTGATGATGTGATTAATTCTATTAAAAGCCCCCATGATGCGTGGATGACCATTGCTGATTTCCGTAGTTTTATTGATGCGCAAAAACGCGTCGAAGCGGCGTATCGTGATAAAGCGCGTTGGACGAAAATGAGTATTTTAAATTGCGCTAACAGTGGTAAATTCTCAACTGATAGAACCATTGCCGAATACAATAATGATATTTGGAAATTAACGCCTGTTTCAGTCGATAATATTTATCGTTAATTATTAGCTTTAAAAAAGGTGTTGAGCTTCAACACCTTTTTTGTATTACAAACTTGTTAATGCTCTAACAATTAAAGATATAGTAGTTTCAGTTAATATAACGACTGCCAGTCCTCTAAGGACTGGCAGTCGTTTTTATATGCAATATTGAATTGAAAATATTATATTTTTATTACCACAAAATTGATAATCTTTAAAATAAAGATTCAATTAGTCTATTATAAATTTGAATACTAAATTTTAGGCATATTTTATGAAAAAAATATTGATTATCTTACCTCTATTATTAAGTGCTTGTGCTTATGAAGTACAACCTTATCTTCCTAGTGTCACAGTAACGCCACCACCTCGACCGCGCCCCTATTATCCCAATACTTATCAGCAACCCAATTATAACTATCAGCCCTATAGTAAACCCCGTTATGAACGACACGGTGATAGCGGACATCATAATCATGGCAGACATAAAGGTTGGTCTAAACACGAACATGATGATTAAGTGTAAACATTAATATTTAAATAATGAGAGAGTCGCTATTGCTATAATAGCTTTTTATTTTTACCCGTTTAACTTAATTAATATGTTTCATATTGTTTTATACGAACCCGAAATCCCTGCTAATACGGGTAATATTATTCGTTTGTGCGCCAATGCGGGAATGCAATTGCATTTAATTAAACCCTTAGGTTTTGATTTAGACGATAAAAAATTGCGCCGGGCAGGTTTGGATTATCATGAATGGGTAGCCGTTAAAGTACATGAGTCTTTAAGCGATTTTATGACGACTAGTAAACCTGAAAGATTATTTGCTTTAACGACTAAAGGACAGCGTTTATTTACTAAAGCTGAGTTTCAAGCAGGTGATGCGTTATTATTCGGGCCTGAAACGCGTGGCTTACCTACTCAAATATTGGCTGAATTAGGTGTAGATAATTGTTTATATTTGCCCATGCAAGCCAATAGCCGCAGTTTGAATTTATCCAATACCGTAGCGGTGGTTTTATATGAAGCGTGGCGACAACAAGATTTTGCAGGGGCGTTATTTAAATAACTGAGGTTATGCAGTAGAAAAGGGCAAATTATTATTTGCCTTTGTTGCACAACATCATGGTCATGCTTGAAACTATTAACTCTGCGTAACTTCAGTTAAATAATCCAGCGCATTTACAAACGTAATTCATGTAACATATACCATTGTTCTAAATGTTGTTTAATCCAGTTTTCTAAAGCGGCTTCTAATTGTAATTCAACCGCCTGCACAGCCTCATCGTTATCTGCTACAAATAAAGGTTTATCAATGAACGTTATTTGTTTTAAGCCCTCGCGTCTTGTCCATAAAGGCACAATAGCGGTTCTGTAACGTCGCGCCAGTCGCACTACATAAGCCAAATTACTATTGTCTAAAGAAATGGCACGTCCAAAACGCGGACATAATACTTGTTTGTTTTTTTCTTCATCAATGGCTATCCATAACGCGCCTTTAGCGGCCAGATGCTTACACACTAAACGCATGGCATTGGGCTGGCTGGCATCCACTAATTTCATCACCCCACCCATGCGTGCGCGGGCATTTTGAGCAATACGCATAGAAAACCGATTTTCAACGGGTTTGTACAAGCACATCAAATCAATACCTTTTTCGCGTACATAATTACCATGACTTTCCCAATTACCCGTATGTGCAAATACAAAAATAATCGCTTGTTTTTGTTCTATTAAAGGTAAGAGATGTTGATCATAATTTTCAATGCTAACCAAGGCTTGCTTGTGTAATTTATCGCTTAAAGAATATTCGGTCATGCTTTGACCAATATTGCGCCACATCTGCACGGCTAGTTGCTCTTTTGCTTTTTCATCTAAATCAGGACGCAAAAGGCTCAAGTTACGCAAAACTTTTTGATGAGTTTTAACAAAGCGTTTTGTGCCTGCAATTTCGCCCAAAGTAGAACCGATAGCGGCATTGACTTTAATGGGTACATAACGCAAAGCATAATGCGTTATGTAATTGAGCATTCCCCAAAAGGGGTGCGCTAGCCAATAACGAATCCAACGCTTACGCGCTTTTTTATCTTGCCACAGAGTCAATAGCTTCATCGTTTGGTGATTATCATGGGTAAATTGTGACTAGGACGCAGAGTCAAACGGCATTCATGGGTAATGGTTTGACCTTCGGGAACGCGTAAACGAAACCGCCGCGCAAGTGTTGCCACACATAAAGTAGCTTCGACTAAACCAAAAAATTTAGCCACACAAACCCGTGGTCCTACGCTAAAGGGAATATAAGCAAATTTATCGATTTTAACAGGCGCGTCGGGTAAAAAACGCTCAGGAATAAAATGATCGGGTTTTTCCCAATACAGACGATGGCGATGCAATAACCAAGGCACTGCCATTACAATTGACCCTGCTGGAATATCACGATGCCGAATTTTATCGTCTTTAATACACTCACGCGACAAAATTGGCACGGGTGGATATAAGCGTAGGGCTTCTTCAATTACCGCTCTTGTATAAACCAAACCTGCAAAACTATCAAACGTGGCGCGTCCATTGCCCAACACGGCATCAACTTCTTGGTGGACTTTAGCTTCTACTTCGGGGCATTGTGAAATTAAAAACCACGTCCACGCCAAAGTATTGGCTGTGCCTTCATGTCCTGCCATAAACAACATCACTAATTCATTGCGAATCTGCTCAGTATTCAAAGCCTCATTAACATTAGGATTACCTAAGCGTTTAATAAACTCCGCTAACAAAGTGTTTTGATTATCGCTTTTAATCCCTTGGGCAATCACGCCATCGACAATTTCATGAATGCGTTTGGCAGGTTTCATGGCTTTACCAATACCAAAACTTGGTATCCAACTAGGCAAACCAAAAAAAGTCATCACATCCATTTGTTCAATCACGGCTTGATATTGCGCAAAACACGACACCACCTCAGCGGCTTGCTCTGAGCCCAATTGATTACCAAACAAAGAGCGACAAATGATTTCTGCGGTTAATTGTCCCATTTCGGGTTGCACATAAAATAATGAACCATCGGCATGTTGCGCCCATTGCTCGGCGCGTTCTTCTGCGGCGGTCACCATAACATCGGCATATTTTGCGACTTGATCGGCAGAAAACAGCGGCGTTTCAATCATGCGATGTTTTTTCCAAATTTCACCATCACTGATAAATAAACTTTTGCCCAAAATCGGTTCTAAGGCTTTGCGCATTAACGGACTTTTACGTTCATAATTGGCGTTGTTTTCTAAAAAAACATAACGCACAAGATCGGGACGATTAACAACAAAAACCGAACGATTAATGATTTTCGCGCCAAAAAACTGCATTTTAAAATCTTGCTCTGTCCATATAGACAGCAAATCACGGCGGGCGTGTTTAATTAACTCAAACGCGCCTAATGCCTTAGTAGAGCGAGGTGGATAAGGTGGGATAAAATCGGTCATGAAGATAATTAAGAAAAAGTTAAAAAAGCTTCACCATGATACCGTAAATTAGTTTTTTAGCTTAAAAAAGGCGTGGTATACATCAGTGCAAAGAAGCTATAGTGTAAAGTTTTTATAAACAATTACTGTTTTTCAACAAGGGCAAATAATAATTTGCCCCTACAATACACTAATTTTTACTGGCAAATCATTATTTGTTAGCGTAACAAATCTATTATAAAAATAGATTTATTGAATTTAATATTAATTACTAAAGTTACGCAAAAATAATAAAACTTGTATGATAAAACAAGTAACGAAAACCAGTTTTTTGTTAAGTTTCCATCTTAACAAAAAATAGGGGAGGTAGACTGATAAAACTATGGCT
>JBAQSX010000087.1:0-19602 GCA_049296695.1 Methylococcaceae bacterium
GTACAAGCGAAAATAAAACCAGTGCAGCAACTGCTACCATTATCGCCGCTGTAATTAATCCCGCTATTATTATTAATGGCACAGATTTTAATACAGGTGAAAATGGCAATACCGCTATTTTTAAAATATCATTAAGTACCCAACCCTTACGCGAGGTTTCCATTAACTTTAATTCCTCAGATATTAGCGAAGGGATTATTAGTGGTAATAATACGCTCACCTTTACTTCGGCTAATTGGAATGTTCCGCAAAACTTAATCATTACAGGTAGAAATGATTATTTAGACGATAAAAATATTAATTACCAAATTACTGCTAGCGTTATTACTAATGATGTTAATTACTTACATATTGGCGTCAGTCCTATTAATTTAATTAACCAAGATGATGGACGTGAAATTGCCTTAAGCTTATCAGGCGATGCCAATGGCGTTGCTAAAAATGATATTTTGGCAGGTAAAGACGGTAACGATAAATTATATGGTTTATTATTATCTGATGATTTATCAGGCGGTATTGGTAATGATAGCTTATATGGTGGACTTGATGATGATTTTCTTTACGGAGAAAGCGGTGATGATTATTTAGACGGCGGAGCTAATAATGATAAATTATTTGGTGATACAGGTAATGACACCCTAGATGGTGGTTTAGGTTTAGATACCTTAAGTGGTGGCGTGGGTAATGATAGTTATATTGTTGATAATGGCGGCGATAGTGTCACTGAATTAAGTGGTGCAGGAACCGATATTATTAAAAGCTCAGTGAGTTTAACACTAGCTGCTAATGTAGAAAATCTAACGCTCACAGGAATAGCGGTTATTAATGGCAGTGGTAATAGTTTAATTAATACCATTATTGGTAATGCTGCCAATAATACTATTAATGGCGGTTTAGGCAATGATAGTCTAACAGGCGGCGCGGGCAAAGATACTTTCCGCTTTGATAGCGCGTTATCAGCTACTAATAAAGATAAAATTAATGATTATTCCGTTGTCGATGATTCTATTCAATTAGAAAATGGTATTTTTACTAAATTAACCGCAACGGGGGTTTTAAACTTAGCTTATTTTAAAATAGCCAGTGCCGCGCAAGACGCTAATGATTTTATTATTTATAATAAAAGCACAGGCGCGTTATTATATGATGCCGATGGCAATGGCGCAGGAACTGCCGTTCAAATTGCGACGCTGGGGGTTAATTTAAGTTTAACTAATGCAGATTTTTTGGTGAGTTAATACGAAAACAGCTAGCAAGTTTTAAAACTTGCTAGCTGTTATGACTTTACAACATTAAGGCAATTTATTAGTCCCATTGACTAATACTGAAGCCACAGGGTCTAAACTTCCCCAATAACCGTTACTATCTTTAGGTAAGACATAAAAACGTTTTTCGGCATTAGTATAACCATAATTAGCCACCTGATTACTGGCAGTAATACTATAAGGCACACCCCATAAATCAAAAAAGGCGCGTTGGTCTTTGCCTGTAATAAATGACGTGGCAATTAACATATAATCATTACCATTAATCGCATTAGCGGTGGCTTTATCATATAAACTAAATCCTAGTTTATCTTTATTTGCCGTCCACGCACTGTCACTATTAATGGCTTGGGTAAATAATCGCTCTTGCAAATATAATAAAGTGAATATGTCCCAGCCGCCGTCACCGAATTGCGGCAAATAATAACTTTGTAAAGCCAATTGTCGATAAAACTCTAATCGCCAGAATACATCACCATTAACCCATAGATTTTGATGCACCGTAGAAACGGGCGTGGCTTGCAATGCGGCGGTATTTAAGAAATTAAAAATCGCGGCTTGGTCGGGATTATGTCCTGTATGTTGTAAATTAGTCGGATGGTCTTTATTCCATGAATACACGGTGTGCGTGGGGAAGATATTATTACTCACCTCCGTAGACGCGCCGTCATCGATTTTTAAGCGACCGCGTTGCAAATTATGCCCCGTTTCATGCGCGTCACCCCAACCTAGCGGGTCAAAACTCCAATAAGCATCATAAGGATTACCTGAGCAACCATAACCACAAGTCGCTTGGTCAGAATTAAAATGCAGAATACTAAACATGCCGTGAATCAAGGGATTAGTACAATCCCAAGCTTTAGCACTGCAAAACGCGGCAACGGTGTTATTTAAGCTTAAATCTTGTCCTGTAAAACCTGCTAAATTAAAAATACTGCGATAAAAATAATTCCATGTCACGTCCGCTAAGGCTTCGGGGGTGCTATACAAAGGATTGGCTAGCGTTTCGATGATATGCGCCCTTGTGGAATGCAGTTGAAAATTAGGCGTTAAAAATTCCACCCAGTCATAATCCCCTTTGGCAATGCCGTCTTTAAAGGCTTGAGTGGTGTCTGAGCCGTTCCATACGGGGTGTTGCCCGACTTGGTTAAAGCGTAACTGCACATTAATAGGCGTGGCGGAATTTTGTAACCATACTTGCAAAGTACCGCCATGTGGACTGCTTAAGGTGAGTTTTTGACCTGCTTTAATGTTAATCCAAGGGCTTTGTAAATACTTAGGACGGCTATAGCTATAACTATCAAACTCGTGGGTTGAGCCTGAGCGTAGGGTGTTAATGGCGATTTTTACGGGTTGGGTGCTGTTATCTAAACGCTCTACGGTAAAGGTTTGCGCGGGAACAGCATACGCGCCAGCGGCGGTGAAATAATCATCGGTGCGAGTCGTTAGATTTAAGTCTTTGCTATATAACGGTACACTGGCAGGAATGGGCTTGCTAAAACTACCCAAGTCATTTTGCACCGCGTTATGAGAGCGGCTGTAATAGACCGCGTGGTCAGCATAATAAGCGCGTAAAAAACTATCTTGCGGCGTGAGTCGTTTATCCAAAGGATAATGAATATCGCGTCTAAACACATCGCCCAGCAATACCAGCATTTTGTTTAAACGCTGTCCTGATAAGCTGAATAAATCCACATTACGGCTATCCATAGCGTTTAAATGTTGCCGCAAACTATCGCGCGCCCCTGCATAAAATTCAGTTTTCAAATCTGCGGCATTGCAACTGTTATCACTACACGCGCTTAGATTCAAATTCCAATCTTGGTTTTTAAAGTGCGTGAGCAGTTTAGTTAAAGGCGGATAACCTTGTGCTTGCGCGACTTGGGCATACATAGCATTAACATCAGTCCAGCTTGCCGCATCATTTGCCCACCAGTTACCGCCGTAAGGCATAGAAAAACCTAGCAACGCCGACACGCTATCACTCAGTGCGTTTGTTCCCCAGTCGGGATGCAAATACAACACGGGTGTACCGTTTTTCAAAGCAGTTTTAATTGCCGCTGTAATGGCTGGCGCGTCGGTATCATTGGCTGAGCGTCCGACAATTAATAACTCTTTACCGCCGTAACAACTGGCTAAAGTGGCGGCGGTGTTGCAATCAGTCACTGTCCATTGGTTAGCAGAATTGGCAAATTGTTGTGTGGTCAGCCATGTGCGTGTGCTAGAAGCACTATTAGCATACGTTAAAGCGACATTATGTATCCCAGCTAAACTACTGGTAGAACTTGCCGAACCTGTCAGTAGCCAAGCCAAGACTCGCTTGAACGGTTCAATATAAGTGGTATTACCTGCTTGAAAGGTAGCAGTGGGAATACTGCCAAAGGCGGCAAAACGTGTGCCTTGCGCTTTGCCTGCAATGGCTAAGCTATTACCTTTATTGCCCAGTAATAGTGGCATTAACTGCTCGTTATCAGCGTTAGGGATTATCCATTGGCTGTTATTGCTAGGGCTATAGCTAATGCTAGTCCCCGCAGGATAAAACGCTGATAACTTGCTGACATCACTGGCTTGCACTTTAGTGATTTCGCTCAAAGCTTTGTTGATTAAGGCGGTGGCATCCACTAATGGCGAAGCGTCACCTGAGCTAATGGCTTGCTCGACCGCGTCCATTGTTTGCGAACTATCAACTGCTTTTAAAACCGTGGCAATAGAGCGATTACCATAAGAATCAACCGCCACCACGCTATAGTCATGAATACCTGTAACGCCCGTATCGGTAAAGCTGTGTAGATTATTAGCAAGTGTGGCAATTAAAGCTTTGTCTCGATAAATCAAATAATTCGCAATACTTGAATTGTCTTGCGAATTATTCCACGCCAAACTCACGCCACTGCTACTAATTTGCGATACAGCAAGGCTGGGTGAACTGGGTGGCACACTATCCAAAGCATCGGCTGTGAGTAACAAACTGCTATCAATTGCCACAGGCGCGGTCATAGCGGGAGCTTGCCAGACCACTTCGGCATGGTCGCCTCCGCCGCCTTCTTTGTGCAGCACTTCAATAAAATAATACTGACCTTTGACTAAATTCACGCTGAGACTTTTTTGATTCGGCTCAGTGTTCCAAGTATTGACATTAGTCCAGCCTGACACAAAAGCCAATGGTGACGCGCTTAAAGTCGCAGGGTCAGTATTTGCCGCTAAACGCAATTCGGACGCGTCATCGGAGGCAATCCAAAAAGTGTATTTACCCGTTTTCGGGGCGCGTAAATAGCCTGATAAACGTTGCCCATAATTATCCGCAATGTTCACAGGCGCGGTTAAGGTCGTTAAAGTGTCACTACTATCAAATTGTTTAGGATAACGTCCATTAGTGCTTAAATCCGTCACCGCAGAACCGCCGATGTTATTCCATAACTGGCGCGTTACGCCGTTATGTGTAAGCTGATTGGCGTTGACAATTAATAGCTTAAATTGCTTTTGTACGGTAGCAATGCCGTCACTAGCGGCAATGGTGAAAACTTGTTGGGTTGCCGCTGAACGTTTGGGCGGCGTAGTGATGCTTATCGCGCCCGTGCTGGCATTAACGGCAATGCCTGTGCCTTTAACTAAACTATAAGTGACTGTGTCATCAACATCTAAATCACTGGCTTTGCTATCGCCCACTATTGTTCCCACGGCACTACCATCAACCACCACATAATGTCCGCCCATGCCCCAAAAAGTAGGCGCGTGATTAGTGGTCGTCACGTTTAACACATTACTGCTTAAGGTTTTACCGCCTGCCACCGCATCAATACGGTATTGATAAGCGGTGTTGGGCGTTAAATTCAAATCGTTATAAGTCAAACTGCTGGTATCAGCGACTTTAGTGCCGTTACGGAAAATCGAATAAGTCACCGTACCCAAAGCGACTTGAGAGCTAGTCCATTGCAATACTACGCGTTTAGATTGACTACTAGCAGTTAATACTGGCGCGGTCGCCTCTAAGGTTTGTTGCACGGCAAGTGATGTGCCTTGCCCTGCTAATTTTATTAATTGAGCAATATCAGTTGCCGGCAAAGCGCGTGACCACACCGCCACTTCATCAATATCAGCTTTACCCGCCCAAGTCCCTGTGCCACTACTGCCAATTAAAGTATTTAATACTGGATTGGGATTTAATGAAGCAGTCGCTTTGGCGGCTAAAGTGGTAGTATTTTTTAATACGCCATCAATATAACTTAATACCTTATTGCTGGTTCTATTAAATACTAAAGTCACTAAATGCCAATTACCGTCATTAAATACCAAACTAATATCATTGCGCGAACCATTAACAGTATTCCAATTCAAATTTTTATTGGTAGTAGTAGCTAAAACCCAGCCGACATTACTACCCGAAGACCAATTCTTATTACCCATTAATGCCGTATCGCTGGTTGAATTAGTTTTAAGCCATAGTGACACAGTAAAACTTTTATCATAAATACTATTTAATTGCCCCAATGATACTGCCCAATCACTCGGCGTAGTATTACCTGAACCATTATTTAAAAATTGCGCCGCTTGTCCTAATTTACCTGTGGTGTAATGAGCAGTACCCTTTAATAAACTAGCCTCTGATAATGAGCCAAAATTATCAATACTATTATCAAAAGGTAAATATTTCACCAAACCCGAAGTAATCGGCACGGCATTGGCATTAATTGATGGAATTGCTACTAATAATCCGATTATTAGTAAACGTAGATTATAAAACATAATAATACCTCTTTAGGTAACAAAGGAATTGGTTTAAAAAAAACCTTGGAACTGTAAGCTTAAAACAATAGATAAGCAAGGGTCATAATTAACTTAAATAGTCTGAATCAGGATTTACAAGATTATAAGATTCACAGGATTTATCTTGTAAATCCTATAATCCTGTAAATCCTGATTCAGACAGTTATAATCAATACTTCTCTCATAACAAGGTAAAAACCATGACCACTTTATTTGATAGCTTAACAATTGGTGATTTAACTTTAAATAACCGTATCTTAATGGCTCCTTTAACACGTTGCCGTGCCGAAGGGGAACATGTCGCTGGTGATTTAATGGCTCAGCATTACGCGCAACGTGCTAGCGCGGGCTTAATTATTGCCGAAGCCACAATGGCAATGGCGGGTAACTCGGCTTTTTGGCACGAACCCGCGATTTATTCCGATGAGCAGATTGCAGGCTGGCAAAAAGTGACTGATGCAGTTCATGCCCAAGGCGGCAAAATTTTTCTGCAAATCTGGCACGGTGGCAGAGCCTGTCATCCGCTGTTAAATGACGGGGCGCAACCCGTCGCGCCCAGTGCCATTGCCATTACAGGCGATGATGTCTACACCCCAGACGGCAAACAACCCTATGTGTTACCGCGTGAATTAGCCGATGCAGAATTACCTGCCATTGTTGCAGGTTTTAAACAAGCCGCAATTAATGCCAAAACCGCAGGTTTTGATGGTATAGAAGTGCATGGCGCGAATGGTTATTTATTGGATAGTTTTTTGCGTGATGGCGCAAATAAAAGAACAGGATTATATGGCGGTTCAATTGAAAATCGAGCGCGCTTATTATTAGAAGTATTAACGGCAGTTATTGAAGTGTGGGGTAGTGAGCGTGTAGGTTTGAGAATCTCACCTTTAAATAGTTTTAATAGTATGATTGACAGCGACCCTATTGCTTTAGTCACTTGGTTGTCTATTAAATTAAATGACTTTAATTTAGCGTATTTACATGTGATGCGTGGTGATTTTTATCAAGTACAAAGCGGCGATGTATTAACACCGATTCGCGCTATTTATAAAGGCGTATTAATTAGTAATATGGGTTATAGCCAAGCAGAGGCAAATCAAGCGATTAATGCGGGTGAAATTGACGCAGTGGCTTTTGGCGTACCCTTTTTAGCCAATCCTGATTTAGTAGAGCGATTTAAAATCGGTGCGGCATTAAATCAAGCTAATCCTAATACTTTTTATTCAGCAGGTGCTGAGGGTTATACTGATTATCCAAGTTTATAATATTGTGGAGTACAAACCTAGGTTTGTACTTTAATAAAAACTGGAGGTCAGGCTTTGTCTGACTTTAAATAAAGTCAAGCAAAGCTTGACCTCCGTTTATAGTATTAAGCTCTGCAAGCTAGTGGAATATTCACCGAAAAAATACTACCTTTGCCTAATTTTGAAGATACAAAAAAATCATATTGGCATTGATAACACAGCGTTTTCACAATAAATAAGCCCAAACCATAACCTGCACTATTGGCGTGTTCACCTTGCTTAAAAGGCGACATTAATGCCTGACAATCGCTTTCTAATAAACCAATACCGCTGTCAATAACTTGAAGTTCAATACTGGTATTTCTACGTCTTACCCCAAAAATAATCCGTCCTTTATAACTATACCGAATCGCATTCATTAATAAATTACTTAAAATGCGATACAGAATAATATGCGAAGCAATTAACTCAATATTGCTATCTATATAGGACAAATTCAAACCTTTTTTAATCGCTAAAGGTTCAAATTCATCGTGTAATTGTTCAAATAATTCAAACAACACCACTCTATCTAAAGGATTATTTTGTTCTTGACGCGCTTGAGTAATTAATTCTTTTAATAAACTTTGTACATAATCTAAGGTTTTATCAATATGTTGCGCCACAGGGCTACTGTCTTCGCGCATTCTTAAGGCTTCAATAGCAAAACGAATCGATGATAATGGCTGGGCAATATCATGACTGGCTGAGGCGAGTAATAATTGTTTATGTTTAGCCTCTTTTAAAGCGGCTAAACGTTCTTGCTCGGCTTTATTAACTGCTCAGTTTCAGCTTGACGTTTAATGCGTAATTGCGCTTTTTGGGCATTAAATAAACGTAATTGATTGAGTACCGCAATAATAAAAAACACCGATTCAAAAGCATAAGCCAGTTTAGGATAAGTAAATAAAGAAATGTCAGGAAAAGGATTGCGCCAAAATAGGCTGCTTAATAATAAAATGACATTAAAAATAATTAAAGATAATGAACCCAATAAATAAAATTTTGCGGCAGGTAATTGTTGTACACTAGCCAATAGTCCCAGTATTAAACTTAAAAACGCATATATAATGACCATTGTCGCTGTCCACTGAGTAAAATACTCAGTATTGCGTAATAATAAGCCCATAATAGTCAATAATATAACTACTACAAAAGCATAAAAAAAACCTTTAAAACGTTGCCTTACTTGAAAAAAACTAATAGTAAAAAGTGCGTGGGCTAATACTAAAATAACACCTATCACTCCGGGGACTTGTCGATTCCATAAAGGATAATCTGCCCATAAAAATTGAAAATTATAGCCTTCGGTTTGACTGATAAATAATAACTCGCTAAGAATTAATAACACATAACTACGACTGGTGGCATAAGGCAAACCGTCTTGCTGGCTGAATAATAAAATAGGAATTAAAATCAGTAATACCCAAAAAATAACACCGTTAATTAAATTATTTTTAGTGTCTTGTTTACTCAATTGATTGAGTGTTAATAATCTAGGCTCTAGTGGCGTTTTACCATGAGTGGCATAAATAATATATAGCACTGTGGTTTGCTTAGCGGGTAAATCTAGCCAAGTATATAAAAAGCGATTTTGAACAGGGCGTTTATTAAAGCTACTGTTTTTATCTAGGCTTAATAATAACTGGGTTTGTTGATTTTGCAGTTGTATGACCTGCATAAAAAAAGCGTCAGGAATACCTAAGGATAATAAACGCTGAGCGGCTATTGCATTGCTATTATTAACGGCAATTTCAACAGCTTGCCAATTCATTGTGTTATTAATAGTTTTTAATAAAAAATCAGGCAGGGTTTGCTCATTTAAAATCCGCTGACACGCGTCTAAAGATTGGCTTTCTTGCCCTTGCAAAGTACAAGGTGTATTGGCTAGCGTTGTGGGCGTTGTTAATACGCTAAGTAATACTATAAATAATATTAAAAAGTTTAATCGCATAATTGTACCAAAGAGATTACTTTATTTGGTAGTGCTTCAAAAGAGTAGGTTTTAACAAAACGCCATTTTAGCTGGAGTTCAAACCTAGGCTTGAACTCCGAAAGGTTTAATATTAACTAACCTACTTTTTTGATGCACTACCCTTCATTTTATTAACTCAAGTTACGCAAGCCAATATTATCAAGTAATAAAAAGGATAGATTCCCCCCTTTGGAAAAGGGGGGTTAGGGGGGATTTATTAAATAATGCTTTTTCTTTTCTTTGATTTTAAAAGGTTTTGCTAGGGCTATTTTTAAAATCCCCCTCAGTCCCCCTTTTCCAAAGGGGGAAGTTTTTGCGTAATTTGAGTTATTAATATAATAATGAGCAAATTACTACGCATTAAACGATAAACAAGATAATACAGTTTTTCAAAATTATTTAATTATTATCTAAAATTGCGCAGAATTTATCAATGTAGGGGCAAATCATATTTGCCCCTAATAATGAATTGTTGTAATTGCACAAGGGCGAATATGATTCGCCCCTACATTGACCGCTATTTTTAGTAACTCATTTCTCTAAAGGTTTCGTGGCTAATAAAACAGCAAAATCATCAGCCGATATGGCTTTACTATAAAAATAACCCTGATAATAATCACAACCTTGGCTGTCTAAAAACTCTAATTGTTCAAGTGTTTCTATACCTTCGGCTAATACTTTAAAGCCTAAATGATGCCCTAATGCGATAATAGTCGCGGCAATATTCATATCATCTTCAGAAAAGGGAATATCCTCAAGAAAGGATTTATCTATTTTTAATAAATCCACAGGAAAATATTTAAGATAGGCAAGTGAAGAATAACCCGTGCCAAAATCATCAATAGCCAATTTTACGCCTTGTTGGTGTAATTGACTTAAAATATTCATGGCGTGTTTTTGATTATTCATAATACCGCTTTCGGTAATTTCTAATTCTAAATAACACGCGGGAAAAGTAGTTTCTTGTAAAACTTGCGCTACTACATGATTAATATCACAGCGCGAAAATTGATAAGGTGAAACATTAACCGCTAAAATAATAGGCATAAATCCATCAGCTAACCATTTAGCACCTAAACGACAGGTTTCACGCAATACCCATTCACCAATAACTACAATTAAACCTGTTTCTTCGGCAATATTAATAAAAGTATTAGGCATTAAACAACCATGCACAGGATCATGCCAGCGGACTAAAGCTTCTGCACCAATAATCTGTCCAGTTTTTAATGAAATTTGTGGTTGGAAATACACGCTTAATTCATTTTGTTCAATGGCTTTGCGTAATCTTGCTTCTAAAGCAAGTCGCTTACGCACTTTTAAAGTTAATTCGTCAGAAAAATAAGCAAAACAGCCGCGCCCTGAATCTTTGGCATGATATAAAGCGGTATCGGCATTATCTCTTAAGGCTTCAGCTGTTATACCATGTTGTGGATAAATACTAATACCAATACTCGCACCAATATAAACCTCATGATTATCACTTAAAATAAAAGCTTGGCTTAATTTTTTAATAATTATATCGGCAACGCGAGCGGAATTTTTATAATGTTTAATTTTATCGATTAAAATAATAAATTCATCCCCGCCTAAACGCGCTAATAAATCAGTTTTGCGTAAACATTTTTTAATACGCCCCGCCACTTGTTGTAATAACTCATCGCCAGCGGCATGACCTAAAGTATCATTAACAGCTTTAAATCTATCTAAATCTAACATTAATAACGCCATAGAATCGCCTGTTCGCTGACAGACTTCAATACTATGTTTTAAACGTTCTTGTAATAAACGTCGATTGGGTAATTGGGTTAATGCGTCATAAAAGGCTAATTGATTAATATAATCTTCGGTTGCTTTGCGCTCGGTAATATCGATCATTGTGGCTACATAATGGGTGATATGACTATTATTATTTTTTACCGCTGTAATAGTTAGCCACTGCGGATAGGTATCACCATTTTTACGGCGACTCCAAATCTCACCTTGCCATGAACCCATTTGATAAACATTTTTCCATAAATTATTGTAAAATGTTTTATTGTGTTTTGCTGAATATAATAAATGCGGCGTTTTACCAATTACTTCAGCCGCGCTATAGCCTGTAATCTGAGTGAAAGCCTGATTTACATTAAGAATAATATGATTAGCATCGGCAACCATCATACCTTCTTGGGCTTCAAATACCGTGGCGGCAATACGCAATTGCGTTTCAGCCTGTTTGCGCTCGGTAATATCATAAAATAAAGTTAAACGATTATCTTTAATCGAATTAGGAAAGTTGACATGCTCGACTAATACTGTTCTTTTACTGCCATCTTTACAACAAATAATACGCTCTTGGGCGGCTAATGTATTATCTGTATATGCGTCATCCCAATATTTTAATACCCATTGTCGATATTGATTATCGGGATAGGCTTTTGGCCACCAATGCGCTAAGGTGGGAATATCTTGTTTATCATAGCCAAAGATTTCTATAAAGGCGGGATTCAAAAAAGAAACATTCATTTCTGAATCACTTAAACCTATAGGAATAGGAAGCGTTTCAATAATAGTGCGAAAACGGGTTTCGTTGGCTCTTAAAGCCTCTTGCATTAATTTACGCTGGGTAATATTTTCATGACTAATGACCACACCTTGTTTTAAACCTTGCAGGGGTGATACTGACATATTAAACCAGCGTTGCTCTTCAGGAGAATGACACGGGTATTCGGTATTAAATTGATTTATTTTTCCTTGCATGACTGCCTGAATACCTTGTAATACCTCACGCACAACCGCATCTTGGGTTTGCTCAATAGCATGCGTGCAGATTTCTAAATAATTAGCTGCCAACATATAATTATTTTCTATCGATAAATTATTGTAATCAGCAAATTTTTTCCACGCATTATTGACCAAAGCAATAACGCCTTGTGAATCTAAAACGGCAATATGTGCAGGTAATGAATTTAAGATACTAACAATAAAAGATTCATTAGCTTTTACTATTTCTTCCATGCGTTTGCGCTCAGTAATATCAGTAAAGGTAACTAAAATACTGTCTTCAAAGAAAATACCTGAAACAAGTACCTCACGTTGCATACCATTTTTACAAGTTAATGTGCATTCGATAGGTTTTATATCTGTTCCCTGCTCTAATGCTTCTTTAATGGCCGCTTGCCATAATGCTCTAATTTGTTTTCGATACTGTTCATCTGGATAAACCATCTGCCGCCATTGTTCTAAATTGGCAATATCTTTTAAGGTATAACCCAATAATAAGGTTACACGTTCATTAATATAAAATAATTCATTAGTGACCTTATTAATTAAGGCAAGTCCTAAAGGTAGTTTTTCAATTAAATCTCGAAACTTTTTATTACTCTCTTGCGATTTTTCTTCAGCACGTTTACGCTCAGTAATATCACGCGATAACACAACAAAATGCGGCAATTGTTCATTAATAATTTCTTTACGCGCTACGGATATTTCAAACCAATGTGTGCCTTGCACTAAATCTAATTGAAATTGTTTACCGCTTGAATGACCAAACTGCTCGGCTTCTTTTAAAGCACTCATGCAAATTTTGGCGACCTCGACTGGTAAAATATCATAAATAGTTTTACCTAAAAATACTTCTGGGGGAGCTACTAATAACTCAGTGTGCGGCGAATGATAATCCCAATAACGTCCTTGCGCGTCCACTTCAAATAATAAATCAGGGATTGCTTTTAAGGTGGCTTGTAATTGATTACGCGTGGCAATAATTTCCGCTTCTATTTTCTTACGCGCATCGATGTTTTCTACCGTGGAAATAAAATATTCAGGTAAACCATTGGGCGCGTAATTTAATTTAACTGATAAACTTCCCCAAACCAATTGTTTATCTTTACGCACATAGTGTTTTTCAATACAAAAACTGCCGCTTTTACCTGATAATAATTGCTGAACTAATTGCAAATTAAAGTTTTTTTCTTCAGGTAGCGTAATATCTAAGATACTCATGCTTAACAATTCTTCTCTGCTATAACCTAAAAAATCACAATAGGTTTGATTTACCGCTAAAAAACGACCATCGAGTGATAAATTTACTACTCCAATAGCTGCATTTTCAAAAGTATTTCTAAAAATTTCTTCACTACGTTTGAGCTTTCTTTCCGCTTGTTTGCGGTGACTAATATTTTCAGCAAAGGCAAAAAACCGACTTCCTAATTCTTTTACATATAAAACATTAATGGCAATATCGAGAATTTCGCCATTTTTACATCGATATTTAGTTTCAAAGTTATCATATCCTTTGGTAATAACCTCTTGAATATGTCGCGCGGTTTCTTCTGGGTTTTCCATCGCTTCGATATTCATAATAGTCATCGATAATAGTTCAGTTTGGTTATAGCCTAAAAGACTACATAAGGCATTATTTACCACTAAGATATTACCTAAAGTATCTATACATAAGAAGCCATTATTTGAGGCTTGGATAATGGTTTCATATTCAATTTCTTTTAATTTACGTTTAGTAATATCGGTAATAAAACCATGCCAAAGCGTCGCTCCGTCTGCTTCACGCTCTGGAATCGCATTACCAAATAACCAGCGTTCTTCATTATTAATACAAACTCGATATTCTAATTGCCAAGGTGTTAAATGCTGAGCTGATTCTAAAATAGACGTTACTATTTGCTGATAATCATCAGGGTGTAAAATTTCAAATACTTTTTCAGCGTTTTTTTGCACCTCTTGTGGTGTAACTTGATAAATATCGGTAATGGCAGGACTTGAATAAGGAAAACAAGAACTACCATCGGGATTTAAACGATAGGTATAAACAACCCCCGGAATACGGCTGGCAATTTTTTCTAAGCGTTCTAAGGCTTCTTGACGGGCTTTATCAATGAGTCGACAGCGTTCTATTTCGGCTTGTAATTGTTTTTGGCTGGGTAGTTTTAATAATAGCGGTATTACAAAAAACATAGCCAAAGCACTAGCAAGTGAAATGAGTGCAGTAAATACTTTGGTATAAGCTTCTAACCAATAAAGCGGTATCCATATTGTAATTGCTGATAATAAATGGGTAGTGCCACAGGCGACAATAAATAGCGCGAACATAACTACTAGCCAAGGATAAGGTAAATCTTTTCTATGGCGAATAAAATGCAATAAACTTAAGGGAATAGAATAATAGGCTAGGGTAATGACTATATCAGAGATAGTATGTAGATTTAATAATAAAGGACTCCATGACAAGCAATAGCCATGAGGTATTAAATTTTTAATATCGAAAATATCAAGCAAGTTTTGCATGATTTGAACAAGAAGTTAATTGATTAAACATGGTATTATTTTGATTTTAGGGGGGGGAATCTGCTAGATTCTTTAAAACCGACAAGCCTCAAAGGACTGGCAGTGCTTTAAGCACTGCCAGTCCTAAACTTAGCAGATTCTTTTCACACTATACACTCAATAGCTTTTCGCGACACGTTTACGATAAGCGCGTAATGCAGGAATAAACCCCAATATTAATAACACACTAGCGATTATTAAGGGCATAAAATCAGCCTGATTCCATTGTTTACGTTTTAGTTCACGTTCTTTGGCATCAATGCGGGTATATTTTAATTGATTATGCGCCATTAAATTGGGTTTTACGTTTTTATACCAGCTATGAAATAAGGAAAAGTTTTTGGGATGAAAGCCAAATAACCAAGGCGCGTCATAACGCACTATATCTTGTAAGACCTGTATCATTTGATAACGCTCTTCATCATTATCTTTATTACGCATGGCTTCAAATAATTTATCAAAACCTGAATTTATATAATTACTGGCATTTTCACCGCCGTATTTCACTTTACTATTTGCGCCATGTAATAAGAAAAAGAAGTTTTCAGCATCGGGATAATCAGCATTCCAACCTAAAAAGAATAATTGGCTATTATTTTCACGGATTTTTTCTTGAAAGCGATTATAGTCAGTGGCGCGAACCACTAATTTAATACCGAGTTTTTCAAATTGTTTACGATACCAATTTAATCGCGAACGGTCATCAACACTGGTTGAGGTGGTATCAAAATATAAAATTAAGGCTTGTTTTGTTTTAGGGTCTATGCCGTTGTCATAACCCGCTTCAGTAAGCAATGTCTTTGCCGCTGTGATGGGTTTACGTTGCGGCTTGTCATTTATCCAGTCATACACATAAGGATTCATGCCCGCTTTGCCTTGGGCGTAGCCATAAATTTCAGGCGGCAAGATGCCTTGCGCGGCAACACCGCGTCCGTTCATAAAAATGGAAATGTATTCTTCATAATCGACTGCTATGGCGATGGCTTGGCGTAATTTTCGGGCTTGTTCATTATCGCCGCCGACAATGGGGTCTAACATATTGAAACCTAAGTACATATCAGACACTGATACTGAGGTTTGCAAACGAATACCTTTTTCAAGCATGGAAGGGGTTAATGCCGCGCCGCCACTGCCTGTGAATTGAATGGCTTGGTCAAAACTGTCTGAGGCAATCCCTGACGCGTCGTAATAACCTTGTAAGAACTTCGTCCAATAAGGAATGGTTTCTTTTTCGAGCATGAACACGACTTTATCGATAAAGGGCAAGCGTTTACCTGCATCGGCTAATAAACCAGCGGCGTTGTCGCCGTCTTCGCCTTCTTGGGGATAAGTCTCATAATGGAAGTTGGGATTTTTTAATAAAATCATACGTCTGTTGGGATTGTTTTCAGCAAGCAAATACGCGCCAGTGCCGATGGGATACCAATCCAAAGTGATGTTTTTATCTTTTAGCCCTGCTTGTTCATAAAATTCATCGGCTTCCCACGGCATAGCTGAAAAAAACGGCATCGCCAGCCAATAGCTAAATTGGGGATATTTGCCTTTGATACGCACTTTATAACGGTAACGGTCAATCACACTCACGCCCGACATTTCAATATTTTTAATGGCGATTTTAGGTTTATCGCGCACCGCATCCCCAAACTCATCAAAACCGACAATATAGTTTTTCATCACTTCGGCTATGGGCGATTGTAATTTAGGGTCAGCTAGGCGTTTTATTTGATAAACATAATCTTCAGCCACTAATTCGCGTGTACCCGTTTGGCTGAAATCATTAAAACTATTAATGGCTTCGAGTTGCTCTGGGTTTAAATGATGATAGCGATACGCGCCGTTTTCAGTTTTAGCCAAAGCTGGGTGCGGTTGATAGAGGATGTTGGGTTTTAAAGTAATGCTGTAATCAGTGAAAGCAATCTCACTGTCTTTAGCATCACTGGGCAAAGCCGCGCCTTGGGCATTGAAATACTGCACTTGCGGCAACTGCACAGCGGTGAGTGGTTCTAAAGTGTAGGGGCGTTTTAAATAGGCGTACTGCACCACAGGTTCATAAATCTGCCCTAAAAAGGCGTATTCATCATTGCTGTAAGACTTGGCGGGGTCTAGGTGTTTAGGGCGTTCAGAAAAGGATTGATACAAGACACTGTTAGTGCCTTCATTTTCACTGTAAGGGTTATTGAGTTGCGCGGTGTCACAAGCGGTCAATAAAAGTAGTAAAGCAACTAAAACAGTGCAAAGGCGTATTTTTACAGACAAAAAACTAGACATCAGAAAATAGCTCGTGGATAGTTATAAATTCCATAGGATAAACTATGTTCATCTAAACGTTTCACCACGAATAGCGCGTAGGGGCAAAACACACTACCCTTTGGTAACAATCGTTTGTTATTAAGGGCAAATAATAATTTGCCCCTAGCATTCAACGATTTCGTACGCGCAAATCCTATTTGCCCTTTTCTACTGCGCAACTTCAGTTATTTTATTGAATATTGGCTAACCTGTTATTTTATTTAACTGACATTGGCAATAAAAATCGCCCGTTTAGGCGCGGGCAATCCTTCACAGGTTAATTGTGGATTATCAGGATGCAAAAAATCCGCTAAAGAATGAAAACGCATCCATTCAGTGCTACGTTGCTCTTCAATAGTGGTAACACTGACATCGACTAATCGAATATTGATAAAACCACAGCGTCTAAGCCACTGCATTAAGGTGGCGCAACTGGGAATAAACCAGACATTACGCATTTTGGCATAACGGTCTTCGGGGACTAAGCTTGTGCCTTGCTCGCCGTCAATCACCAAGGTTTCTAAAACTAATTCCCCGCCGCTTACCAAACAGTCTTTGAGTTCTAGTAAATGGTCAATCGGTGAACGGCGGTGATATAACACCCCCATTGAAAATACCGTGTCGAAGGTTTTTAAATTGCTGGGCAAATGTTCAATGCCTAAAGGTAAGACATAAACAGGCGCGTCACCATAGAGTTTTTTAATGGCTTGAAACTGCATCACGCTAAGCAAAGTGGGGTCTATACCGACCACTAATTTTGCTCCCGCCCCTGCCATACGCCAACAATGATAGCCATTACCGCAACCCACATCTAACACCAAGCGATGTTTAAGTGGACTGATAGCCTGTTCTAAGCGTTGCCATTTCCAATCCGAACGCCATTCGGTATCGATAGCAATACCAAACAACTCATAAGGGCCTTTGCGCCACGGATGCAGCTGCATGAGTTGTTGCTTTAAGTGTTCGCCTTGCTCTGCGCTAATCTCGCTAACATCACCAATTAATACGCTGTTGCTGTTTAAATCGCGCTTCTGACTAATCAATTCGGGCAAGCTGGCAATAATAGCTTGCCATTTTGGTAACTGACTTTGTTTGCTTGCATCAAAGGCGGCGGTTAATTGCTCAGGTAAATATTGTAACCACGCGCTGGCGTTAGTCTGGGCTAAGGTATCGTATAAATAGTAATCATTCATGGGATAAGTTTTAATGGTAATGCTAGGTTGTGTTAAACAAAAAAGTTGTGCTTTACTGTGCTAACCTTATAGTAGAGTAAAATAACTTCATCAATCCATTCTTAAAGGTCATACAGTATAAAAATGAATAGAAAAAGCATAGGTTTTATTGGCGGCGGCAATATGGCATACAGTTTATTGAGTGGTTTGCTGGCTAGTGGTCATAGTGCAGAGCAGTTGTGGGTCGCCGATATTAATGCGCAAGCGCGGCAATCGCTCAGCGATAATTTAAAAGTCAATGTCACTGATAATAACAATGCCGTAGTGCAAGCCGCTGACATATTAGTATTAGCGGTAAAACCACAAATTATCAAAGAAGTCGCTCAATCAATCGCACCTGCTATTCAACAAAAAAATTCCTTAATTATTTCCATTGCAGCAGGCATTAGCCAAGCGAGTTTAAGTCGTTGGTTGGGCGACAATACTGCCATTGTGCGTTGTATGCCCAACACCCCCGCTTTAGTGTTGACAGGCGCGACCGCTCTTCATGCTAATGCTCACGTTAATGCTCGGCAACGCAATATTGCAGAAACGATTTTACGCGCTGTCGGCATTGCATTGTGGGTCTCAGAAGAATCAGAATTAGATGCGGTGACGGCGGTGTCGGGCAGTGGCCCTGCGTATTATTTTTTATTAATGGAAGCGATGGAAACAGTCGCCATTTCGATGGGTTTGAGCGCGGAAACGGCGCGTTTATTGGTTCAACAAACCGCGCTTGGCTCTGCAAAAATTGCCTTAGAATCAGATGAATCGCCCCAGCGTTTGCGTCAACGGGTCACTTCACCCAATGGCACAACCCAACAAGCCATTGAAGTCTTTCAACAAGGTGGCTTTAGTGAATTAGTCGCCAAAGCCTTGGAAGCCGCTAAAGAGCGTTCTATCGAACTTGCCAAACAATCGGAGTTACTCTAATCATGGCATCGACTTATTTCACAGATCCACTGATTTTTCTTATTGATACCCTATTTTCTTTATATATCTTAGCGGTATTATTACGCTTTTTATTACAATGGTGTGGCGCGGATTTTTATAATCCTATTTCACAATTTTTAGTCAAAGCCACCCATCCACCGTTAAGAATTTTACGGCGGTTTATACCCTCGATTGGCAAAATTGATACTTCCTCATTAGTATTAATCATTAGTTTGCAATTAATCAATGATTTTGCCATTCTTTTATTAAAAGGGGTAATGATTAGTGTCGGTGCATTAGTGATATTAGCGATTAGCCAATTAGTCTCTTTATTAATTAACGTTTTTGTATTTGCTATTTTTGCGCGTGCTTTATTGAGTTGGTTCAATTCAGGCGCGTTTAATGCCGCAGATGCTATTTTAGTTTATTTAACCGAGCCTGTACTTAAATTATGTAGACGTTTTATTCCAGACTTAGGGGGTGTTGATTTATCACCTTTAGCGGCTTTATTATTATTACAGCTTGCTAAAATGGTTTTGTTGCCACCACTACAAGAC
>JBAQSX010000088.1:0-15465 GCA_049296695.1 Methylococcaceae bacterium
AAATGCAATTAAATGCAATTAAATGCAATTAAATGCAATTAAATGCAATTAAATGCAATTAAATGCAATTAAATGCAATTAAATGCAATTAAATGCAATTAAATGCAATTAAATGCAATTAAATTTAATACGCCATAATTGTAAACTTGCAGAAATAATAAAGCAAACTTTTTAATCTATAAAATATTAGGAAAGTTAGTATCTTGTAATACGCTTATTATAAATAAGTAATAAGACAATATGATGACTTTATTTGCGCATTTACGTTATTAATAAGTAGCACGGTATATGCCAATAATAATTACTATAAAATTCATGCTGTTGAATTTTATAAATAATAAAATTCATGTCAAATAACCTATTTTTATGAAAAAAATGAGCTATATCGCTTATATAATAATTAGCTAAAATTAATAAATACTAAATAAGCATATAATGTTTTATGCTTAACTAAAAAATGAAAAAAATGTATTTCTATAATCCTAGCGTGGCATTCACAGCCATTTTTTTCTTTTGAAATAGTGCAGTAATAAAATGGTAACACTTACAAATATCGCCCACGCCATCGCATAACCCCAACGCCACTTTAATTCAGGCATATACTCGAAATTCATGCCGTAAACCCCCGCAATAAACGTCAACGGTATAAAAATAGAGGCGAACACCGTTAGCACTTTCATAGTTTCATTCATTTTATTGCTAACGCTAGACAGGTAAATATCGAGCATACCTGTGGTTAAATCACGGTAAGACTCCATTGCTTCAATGACGCGAATGGCATGATCGTAGACATCACTAAAATAATGGCGCGTGCGCTGGCTCAATAAAGCTGAGTCACTGCGTTGTATAGCGGCTAATAATTCCCGCAAAGGGGCAATAGTGCGTTTTAAAAAAATCAATTCCCGTTTTACTTTTTGAATAGTGGCTAGAGTATTATTATTGGGGTCGGCTAATAATTCATCTTCTACATTTTCCAAAAGATCATCAAGCGCGTCTTGTAATACAAAATAATCATCGATTATAGTGTCCATAATACTATAAGCTAAATAATCCGCCCCTAAATGACGTAATTGACTTTTGTCATTATCAAGTCTGTGAATAATGCCATCAAATAAGGAATTGGGTTTTTCTTTAAATAAGAAAACAATTTTATCTAAAATTAATAAGCTGATTTGTTCATAATTCACTTCAAATTCATCTTTTGCTATGCTGATGGCTTTGACTACAATATATAAATAATCAGAAAATTCTTCAAATTTTGGACGCTGATGGGTATTTAAAATATCTTCTAATACTAAGGGGTGAATGGCAAAGTATTCACCTATGGTATCGATAATGGCTATGTCTTGCAGACCATCAATAATCACCCAAGTAATACTATCGGTGTTGCGATAAGGTAATAATTCGTCAATGCTGGTTATTTCAGATTTTTCTAAATGATTTTCGTTATAATCAATTAGGGTAATACGATGCTGATAATCATGTTTTTCACCGACATGAATTAATGTTCCGGGTGCTAAACCTGATTTTTTTGAGGCATAGCTAGGTGACTGCGATAGGCTAGTCATTGATGGTTTTATGAAATAATTAAAATAATATGCGTATTTATTCATGATGTATCGGTAATTAATGAAAATCTGCTCAGTACAAGGCGTTGTTGTTGTCAACTAACGGTTTTTTTTCATAAGCTGTTATCCTATAGCGGGTTAGTCATTCATTTTCATCAGGAGTTGTATAGTATGTCGTTTTTAGCCTCATTCAATAAAAAATCTAAATTAAATTCAATGATTAAGCAAACCGAGCAGGCGCGTAAAAGTGAAAGCGGTGTGGCGGATAATTTGTTCAAAGGCGCGTATCAAGGTTATGCTGAAGTGTTGTTAGATGATTCTTTACGCGCTGATGCTTTATATCATTGGGGTTTTGCTTTATTGCATCAAGCCAAAACTAAATCAGGGGATGTTGCCAGCAGACTTTATCGTGACGCGGTAACTAAGTTTGATTTTTGTTTGTTATTGAATCCTAATTATTTAGGTGCGGCAATTAACGGTGGCGTGGCTTATATGGACTTAGCACGTTTATTGGCCGTAGACGCAACTGATGAATTATATGATTTGGCAAAAAAGCAGTTTGAACGTGCTAATAGTATTCATAGAGGTACGGCTTCTTATAATTTAGCTTGTATTTGCGCTTTGCGTGAGCAACAAGATGGCTGTCGCCAAGCCTTAGAACATGCTTTAAATAACGGGAGTCTGCCCGATTCTGTTGATATTTTAGCCGATGCCGATATGGATAAGGTTAAAGAGCAACAATGGTTTGTGGACTTTATTACCGCCATAACCGCGCCAGCCGTTGAGGAAGGCGAAACAGTTGCAGAAGCGACTAAGCAAGAAGCTGTAGAAACACCTGTAGAGCAAGCCGCTGGAAGCGTTGCTGAACCTCAAGTGACTGAGCCAGAAAACGAAATAGAAGAGCCTGTTGCCGAAGTTGTGACTGAATCCGCCACAGAAGTGGTCGCAGAAGTTGCTGAAACTGAGGTTGTCACTGAATCGGTGGATGCAGTAGAAGCAACTGTTACCGAAGAAACGCTTGATGAAACCCAAAGCCAAGAAGAGTCCATCGCCGAAGTTGCCGAAACGATGAGTGAAGACGCAGTTATTAAAACGCGTGGTGCGAAGCTTAAAAAGCATCATTAATGCTTGCTTTAAACTTATAATTAACTGAATTTACGCAAAGTTTAGGACTGTCAGTGCTTTAAGCACTGCCAGTCCTCGTGAAACCAGTCAATTACATGAGACCTGTTGCTAGGTCTCGCTTTGCGTAACTTTAGTTAATTAAAACTAATAGCAATCCATCAATAGAGACGCGTATATTACGCGTCTCTATAAAATATACTTGTATTCATCAAGGTCATTTTTACGCAATGGTTATGGCGTATCTTACTTGACATAAAATAATGTCGCTTTTGCCTGTAACTGATAAACTAGGCATTCTATAATCAGAACGTTTTGATTGAATCTATTTCACTTTTTTACACTGGAAAACAACATGCTGGGTAAGCTCGTCAGATTTGCTATAGGAAGCCGCAACGATAGGCTCATAAAAAAGAAAAGAAAGCTAGTTAATAAAATTAATGCTTTAGCTTCAAACTATGAAAAATTATCCGATGAAGCCTTACAAGCAAAAACACAAGAATTTCGCAATCGTTTAGCAAAAGGCGAAAAATTAAACGATTTACTGCCCGAAGCCTTTGCTACGGTCAGAGAAGCCTCCACTCGCGTGTTTGGGATGCGTCATTTTGATGTACAGCTCATCGGCGGCATGGTGTTACATGACGGCAAAATCGCCGAAATGAAAACAGGTGAAGGTAAAACCTTAATGGCAACCTTAGCCGCATACTTTAACGCGCTGGCAGGACATGGCGTACATGTCGTGACCGTCAATGATTATTTGGCAAGACGTGACTCGGCGTGGATGGGCAAGTTATATGGCTTTTTAGGACTGACCACAGGCGTTATCTTAAGCCAAATGGATCAAAAAGAACGCCGTGCCGCTTACGGCTGTGATATTACTTACGGCACTAACAACGAATTTGGTTTTGATTATCTGCGCGACAACATGGCATTTAATTTAGACCAAAAAGTACAACGTGATTTGCATTTTGCCATTGTTGATGAAGTGGACTCGATTTTAATTGACGAAGCGCGCACCCCGTTAATCATTTCAGGCCCTACCGAAGAAAGCACCGAATTTTATATTAAAGTCAACGCCATAGTTCCCTTATTGATTCGTCAAGAAAAAGAAGGCGAGAGCGGCGATTACACCGTTGATGAAAAAACCAAACAAATCCATTTAAGTGAAGCAGGTCATGAACATGTTGAACATTTAATGGTAGAACACGGCTTAATGCCCGAAGGCACAAGTCTTTACGATGCGGCTAACATTCGCTTAATGCACTACTTGAGCGCGTCTTTACGCGGTCATGCTTTATTCAAAAAAGATGTCGATTATATTGTTGCTAATGGTGAAATTGTCATTGTCGATGAATTCACAGGACGGATTATGCAAGGCAGACGTTGGTCTGAGGGTTTGCATCAAGCCATTGAAGCCAAAGAAGGCGTAAAAATCAACAATGAAAACCAAACCTTAGCCTCAATTACTTTCCAAAACTATTTCCGTCTGTATCATAAACTTTCAGGTATGACAGGAACTGCTGACACTGAAGCTTTTGAATTAAATAAAATTTATGGCTTAGAAGTGGTGGTGATTCCTACCCATCGTCCTATGGTGCGCCGTGATTTGGGTGACGTGGTGTTTTTAACCACTGAGGAAAAATATCAAGCCGTTGCCGATGATATTAAAGAATGCGTCACTCGTGGACAACCTGTATTAGTGGGTACAACCTCGATTGAAAACTCAGAACGCATTTCTAATTTGCTCAATAAACAAGGCGTAAAACACGAAGTATTAAATGCTAAACAGCATGAACGTGAAGCGCATATTGTTGAACAAGCAGGTAAATTAGGCGCAGTTACCATTGCGACTAATATGGCAGGTCGCGGCACGGATATTGTTTTGGGTGGTAATTTAGAAGCCGAACTTGCCGCTTTAGGTGTCGATGCCAGTGATGCGGATAAAGAACGCGTGCGCGGCGCGTGGTTGGAGAGTCATAACAAAGTATTAGCCGCTGGTGGTTTGCATGTGATTGGTTCAGAACGGCACGAATCGCGCCGTATTGACAACCAATTGCGCGGTCGTTCAGGCAGACAAGGCGATCCAGGGTCAACACGCTTTTATTTATCTTTGCAAGATGATTTGATGCGTATTTTTGCCTCTGAAAAAGTGGCAGGTTTAATGCAAAAACTGGGCATGGGTAATGGTGAGGCGATTGAACATCCTTGGGTGACGCGTTCAATTGAAAATGCGCAACGCAAAGTCGAAGCGCGTAACTTTGATATTCGTAAAGAAATTCTGTCTTACGATGACGTTGCCAATGATCAACGTAAAGTCGTCTACGCGCAACGCAATGAACTCATGGAAGCCAAAGAAATCTCTGAGATTATTACTGCGATTCGTGAAGACGTTATCAATAATATTATTGATGAATTCATTTTGCCTAAAACCATGGTTGACCAATGGGACATCAAAGCTTTAGAAACGCGTTTGCAACAAGAATTTAATGTCATTATTCCCGTAGCACAGTTATTAGAAGACGATAAACTACTCACCGAACAAGGTTTGCGTCAACGCATTGTTGGGTTACTGGCAAAAAATCATGATGATAAAGCGCAGTTTATGGGCTTAGATACCATGCAACATATTGAAAAATCAGTGATGTTGCAAGTGTTAGACCATAGCTGGAAAGAACATTTAATGGCAATGGATTATTTGCGCCAAGGTATTCATTTCCGTGGTTATGCACAAAAAGACCCCAAACAAGAATACAAGCGCGAAGCTTTTGAAATGTTTAGTGAATTGCTAAACCATCTCAAATACGAAGTGGTCAGCATCTTGGCTAAAGTACAAGTCTCACAAGAAACTGATGTTGAAGCCTTAGACAGGCAAATGCAAGAACCTAAAGAAATGCACTTTGAACATGCTAGCGTTTCTGCTTTAAGTGATTATGCAGACGAGCAAACTGTTAGTGAAGAAGACCATGAAAATGCTATCGTGCAACCTTTTGTGCGTGAAGAAACCAAAGTGGGACGCAATGATCCTTGTCCTTGCGGTTCGGGCAAAAAATTCAAACAGTGCTGTGGTAAATTGAGTTAAACATAATAATCGCTTTTGCCTAAAAGCTAAATTCTTAGAAAAGGCTATAGGTAAAAGCGATTAGTTATACCTTTTAAAACAAACCGAGACTGAAAGCTTATGTGGCTCTCGATAAAAAATTCTGATTTGTTGCATTATTTAGCGCGGGTTTGTTGCATTAAAACGCGGCAAACACTTTCATTTACTTGGCTGTTTTCATAGGTAAATAATGGCTATTAAAGATTGGTTGCCTTTTGGCGGTAAGAAAAAGCCAGAGCCGCTCAAACGAGTGGATAGTACTGATTACACCTCTTTAGAAAAGGTGTACACGCCTGTCAATCAATTGGCATTGGGCATGTATGTGGTTGAATTAGATAGGCCTTGGCTGGAAACCAACTTTGCCATGCAAGGTTTTGAATTAACTACTGAAGCGCAAATTCAGTCGGTTAAAAACGTCTGCGAATATGTGTATATCGACATGTCACGCAAAAGAAGACGCAAAGACCTTGAACGAAATAACACCTCCGTTACCAGTGCTAAACATAAATTAGAAAGCCATAAAGTTTTAACCCTAGGCGCGCCGCCTAAACGCTTAGCCTCTGTTGAAAAAGAAATGGGGCGTGCTGAGCAGACTTATGCCAATACTCAAGTGTTAGTCAAAGAATTTTTAAACAAAGCTTCCAAAGGAGATGGTGTTGACGGCTGGCTGGCAAAACAAGCCGTTGCCGAATGCGTCAACAGCGTACTGCATTCGCCAGACGCGTTGCTGTGGTTATCACAATTAAAAAATAAAGACCATTACACCGCGCAACACAGTTTAAATACCTGCGTGTTATCCATCGTTTTAGGAAGACATTTAAATTTGCCTGAGAAAAATCTAAACAATTTAGGCTTATGCGGCATGATGCACGACATTGGCAATTCACAAATTCCTTTAGCGATTCTCAATAAACCGAGTAAATTGACTCCCGACGAATTGCAAATTATGCAATCACACACCACTTTGGGTTATGAATTACTCAAATCCAGTAATGATATGCACTTAAGCGCGATTAGCGTGGCACTTACGCATCATGAACAACTCGATGGCAAAGGTTATCCTAGAGGTATTGATAGAGGCAGTATTTCTGATTTTTCTAAAATTGTCTCGATTGCCGATGTTTATGATGCGATTACCAGTAATCGCGTTTATCAAAATAGTAAAACCCACTTAGAAGCTATTACCACCTTAACTAAAGTATCAGGCACACAATTAGATGCGATTTTAGTGGTGAAATTTATTGAAAGCTTAGGCGTTTATCCACCGGGGTGTTTTGTTGAAATGACCAATGGCGCGGTGGCGATTGTCATTGAAGTCAATGAAACGGCTAAATTGCGCCCTAAAGTTATTGTGGTTTTAGATGAACAAAAACAACCTGTAGTCGAACAAATGTTAGATTTATCAGAAATGCCCGTTGATAAATATGATATGCCTTACACCATTAAAAGTATTGTTAAACCCGATGAATGGAATATTGATATTAATAAATATTATCAAGAAAACTTTTTACAAAAAGCCTTTTCCATTAAAAAGAAACGTTAAAATAATTCATGTCCGTAATAATACAAAAAGCCGCTTATTAAGCGGCTTTTTTATTTGTGTTAGAATCAGGATTTTCAGGATTAAAAAATGAACAGGATATTAGACTTGTTGCGACGATATTATAATTATGATGATAAACAATAGAATTCAAAACATGTTTTGAAATCCAACTCTTGAAAATCAATCTGTTTGTTATCGTTGCAACAAGTCTATTATATCCTGCTAATCCTCCAATCTTGAAAATCCTGATTCTGACAGAAAAATAATAATTATTTATATTAATAGCTAATTAATCTATTAATATAAAATAGCTAAAGCTATTTTACTCCTGTATTCTAAAACTTAAATTAACGCGTTTTTGCCGCAATTGCCTCAGCGGCTCTCACCACATTATTAGCCATTCTCTCAGATGCCGCGTCAATTAAACGCCCATCCAACGCCGCCGCACCCTTGCCTTGCGCCGCCGCTTCTTGCAACGCCACTAAAATACGTTTGGCTTTTTCAACTTCGCTGGCAGGTGGCGTGAAAATATCATTAGCCAATGCGACTTGCGAGGGGTGAATTGCCCATTTGCCTTCACAACCCAAAGCGGCGGCGCGTTTGCCTGCCAAAATAAAACCATCGGGGTCTTTAATATCACCAAATGGCCCGTCAATGGGGCGCAAACCATAAGCTCTACACGCTACAATCATACGACTTAAAGCAAAGTGCCATTGATCACCGGGGTAATCAGGATTTAAACCACCGATATTAACAGTGCGAGCGCGGTTACTTGCCGCATAATCAGCCACCCCAAAATGCAAGGCTTCTAAACGACCGCTCGCGCCTTGACGGGCAATATCTTCCACATTTGCCATGCCTAAAGCGGTTTCAATCAAGGCTTCAATACCGATTTTATTTTTCAAACCTTGCTGCATTTCTAATTGATTGAGCATGGCTTCAACCATATACACATCTGAATAAACACCCACTTTAGGAATTAACAAGGTGTCGATTTTACTGCCTGCTTGTTCAACTAAATCCACTACATCACGCACCATGTATTGCGTGTCTAAGCCATTGATACGCACTGATAAAGTAATACCATGACCTTTCCAGTCCAAGTCATTAATGGCTTCAATAATATTTTTTCGAGCGCGTAATTTATCATCAGGGGCAACTGCGTCTTCTAAATCCAAAAACACAAAGTCCACACCGCTTTTTAAAGCTTTTTCAAATAAATCAGGGTTTGAACCGGGGACGGCTAATTCACAACGTTGCACACGCGCTACCGACGCGCTATAGAGTGTATGACTCATGGTTTTTTTCCTCGCTTAAGTTTAAAACATAAAACCGCTCATTCTACGTTTAGGGGGGTTAATGTCAATGTTGATAGCATTTTGATTTATTTTTTATTTGAAAAATGCTTAATAATTAAGCTAAAGTAAAGCTCTCTAATTAATAACTGAGTGTCATTATGAAAAGCAAAGCCAAAGAATTAAAACTGGTCGATAATCTTGAAAAAGAGACCTTATCCAAGGCGCAAAAGAAATTTAACGATTTAATTAAAAAAATCGATAGTCAAAAGCAATTATTACAAGAATGGCAAGACGCTAAACAACAGTTTTTACAAGTCTATGCTAATGACTATCATCCAGCGCGACTGGCTTATAATGAGCAACGTATTCAATTGGTATTTGTTTTAGATAAGTTATATGGCGATAAACTATTTAAAAAAACCGATAAAGCAAAACTCAGTGAATTAATGAGTGAATTAATTGCGGCGGTATTAGCACAAGAAGACAATTTAGAGCCAGAAAAATATGAGTATTTAAAGGCGATTTATAATCGTTATAATGAAGTGGATTTTGATAGCCAAGAGGCTCAGGAAAATGAGTTAGTGGGCGATATAATGAAACAAATGTTAGAAGAGCAGTTTGATATAAGTTTTGATGAATCAGAAGAATTAGATTCCCCCGAAAAATTACGCGCCGCTTTAGAAGAAAAACTGCGTGCTAAAGAAGAGTATCATCGGCAACGTCAAGAAAAATTAGGTCAGCGTAAAAAAACGGCTAAACAATTAGCTAAAGAAGAGGCTCAAAAACAAGAAGAGCAAACCACCAGTAAATCTATTCAAGCGGTTTATCGGCAATTAGCCGCCGCGATTCATCCCGACCGTGAACCAGATGAAACTGAGCGTGAGCGTAAAACTAAATTAATGCAACAAGTCAACGCCGCTTATGCAAAAAAGGATTTATTACAATTATTGGCTTTGCAATTGGAATTAGAACAAATTGACCAAAAGCAATTAAATAATATTGCTGAAACGCGGTTAATTCATTTTAATAAAGTATTACAAGCGCAATTGAAAGAATTACAAGGAGAAATTGAAGAGATTGAATTAACTTCAAAAATGCAGTTGGATATGCCGCCTTTTGTGAAATTATCGCCCAAGCAATTAGTGAAAAACATTAAAGAAGGCGTTAAAGAAATACACGATGCTACTGCAAGACTTAAAAAAGATGTAATCAGTTTTGAAAATCCCGCTAATTTAAAAGCGTGGTTAAAAGGTTATAAATAAAACGTAGGGGCAAATTATTATTTGCCCTTAATAACAAGCAATTGCTACTAAAGGGCAAAAAATATTTTGCCTCTACAGTTTTATTATTTCTGAGTTACTTTAATTAATTTGAAGGTCAGGCAAAGCCTGCTCTCCTGTTTTATTAATGACGCAGGATTTATGTGGGGTAATTTCTAATACTTCTACTCTGCCCATACATAAACGCAAGAATACTCGCGCCGTTGAAATACCATTAATAACAAAACACACCGCAATTAAAGTTGCCAGCCAACCGTAATGACTGTGATATAACAATAAATCAATACCAATAAAAGCCGAAGTAATAGGAAAACCCACTAATCCTAAAAAGCTAAAGAATAAGCCTAAAGATAATAAAGGGTGTTTTTCTGCATTAGCACGGTAAGCAAATAAAGAAATAGCAGGATTTTCACCTTTAAGTAATAAGGTTAAAAACACTATGCCCAGTAACCACGAAGGCACAATTCCCCAAACAAATAAAACAACATCACTGGCTGATTCTGCATTTAATAGCCACACCGTTCCCGCCGCTAATAAACTACTAAAACTTACGCTATTCCATACTTTCATAAAACCGTGTTTTTGACTAAACCCGCTAAGTGATGCCGCAAACATGGCAAGCGCGAAAATCGGTGCGCTTAAATGACTCAGTGCTGGGGTATCATTAAAGGCAATAATTAAAAATAATAGAATAATCATGCCTGCACTTAAGTTTATTAATTTAGACGGTATGGCATTAATTTTATTGCCTGCGCGTTTTAATGGACTCCACCAAAACCAACGAATAAATAATTCTAAATTGCCTTCTTGTAAAGCTAATACATACAGCGTGTTTTGCCACTTTTCAGGTAAAGCGCGTTGTAAATAAAGCGGTAAATAAGACCATAAAGCACTATTTTTAGCAGTATTTTCAGCATCAATTGAGCCTTCAATGCGTAATAAATGCGCGACAATAGAGGGCGATACTAATAATTGATAACAACGTAAAAAAGCATTGCCTAAAAAATGTAATAAGACTAGCCATTCTAAACCTAAAGCCAATTCCATAAACATAATGCCTACTTGGGCAATAGAAGAATAAGCCACCCGACCTTTAATATTAGACTGGGTTTTTTCAGCAAGACTTGCAACTAATAAAGTGGCTAAACCAATGCAAAATACCATTGCGCGGGTGATAAGGTAATAACTCCAAATAGGCATGGTGCGTAATAATAAAAATACCCCTAAATGTACGGATAACGCGCCATAAAAAATCGCACTAGACGGTGTGGGACCTTCCATTGCACGCGGCAACCAAAAGCAAAAAGGAAACTGCGCAGATTTACCCGAAGCGGCAACAATTAATAATACTGAGATAATAATAAATGCCGTTAAACTAGCGGGGGCTTGAGTATTGGGAGCTAATAATTCATTGAGTTTATTAAAATGGTTGTTGCCATGTAAAAATAAATGAATGGTCCAAATGCCCAGTAATAAACCAATATCACAAAACCGATACACGGTATAGGCGCGTAAGGCATTACGCACAGGTTGAACTCTATCTCTGTAAAAGGCAATTAATAGAAAAGATGAAATGCCCACTATTTCCCAACCTGCAAATAATATATCCATAGAGCCTGCTAATATCACCATGTTTAAACCAAAAGCAAAGGCAAAAATAGTGATAAAAAAACGTTTATAACCGCTTTCTCTATGCAGATAATAGCGGCAATATTTAACAATAATTGAAAAAATAAGCCATACTGCAAATAAATAAACCGCACCTACGTTATTTAAATAAAATAAAATCGGGAATTGATAATGCGCTTGGTGATAGAGAATAAACCATTCAAATTCATAATTGCCAAAACCATTTAAACCCCATAATGCTAATAGGCTTAAAATACTCAAGCCCAATAATGCCGTCATTAAGAAACTTAATAGAGCGACCATTTTTTCACTGCGCCCTAATAAAAAAATGAGTGCCATGCTCAATAAGGGTATAAATTGACAAGCCAGTATTAATTGATTCATGCGTTAGCCCTCGTTGATAAAGCATGTACGGGAATGGTTTTATCTTGACCTAAGATAATATTTTTAGAGTCATTGGCAGTAGGCGCGATAATATCGGGTAATTGCACTGCTTCCCAACCTGTTGCATGATAGAAAAATAATTCGCGGCTATCGGGATGACAAGAAACTAATCTGACCCAATCATTATTGAGCCATTCCATCAGTTCATCGCCTAATTTAGTAAAGGCTTTATCCAAAACCTCAGTATTTTGGTCAATAACAATTAATAAGCGCGCAGGTTCGTGAACTTCTATCATTTGTGAAGGTAGCCCTGTGCGTAAATCACCTTCTACGCCATTGGCAACACCTAATAATCCAATAACGTTGTGCGGTAATTTTGTTCCCGCACCATAAACGCCGTTATCCACGCGTGAAAATAAGTATTCCAAATTAATACCGCCGCACACAGGAATAATCGCCGATAAAATTTTCACCACTAAGTTACCTTCAGGGTCGGTGGCGGGGTCGTAAGAGTGTAAAAACGAGCGTCTATCTAAAAATAAATCCCGCGTCACTGAACGTCTACCCACTACGCAATATAAGTTATTAGAGTGATTAAGTTCGGGTCTAGGCTCAAAAATAGACGAAGCTCGCGCAATGACATGGTCATGCGCGTCATTGTAAGCATTTGATTTAGGCGCGAGTTCAAACCAACGGCAACGTTCTAAGGCATTTTTATCTAAAGCCAGTTGCATGGTATTTTGGAAAGACTCCAAGCCTGTGGCGGGATTGTCTGCTAATAGATGATTATCAAAATAGCTGATTTCATCACGGCTGGTATTATGCAAGGCGGCAATAAAGCGGGTGGTTTGGGGAATATCAATGCCTCTGGCGCGTAAAATTTCGCGGACTTGCTCAGCATTTGCCATCCACGCAAAGGCTCTAGCATTAGGCGCACCCGGTTTACCCGAACACGCGCCACAATCATAGGCGGCAAAATGTGGATTATTGGTGCTACTCGAACCATGCGCCACAATGACGACTAAAGGCGCGAAGTTTTGTGTCAAACCAATATTGCGGAGCAAGCCTTCAATTTTGTCGGCCATTTCTTTGTAAGAAAAACCTAATAATTTACCGTCAGCGGTAGGCTCATCGCTTTCACGCAATAAATGCAGATGGGTATGCGCTTCAACCTCACTTAACTTTTTGATTTTTAACAATTGCGAATGCGGTTTGAACACATCCCAAACCATGCGTAAGGCGTAGGCAATACCTAAGGTTTGGGTAAATAACAGGCTTTGTAGCCAAGAATGACCTTTTACATGTAAATTCGATAAACCCTCAGCAGCATTGCCGCTAGTGCTTTCAGGGATGTCTTGTAGATTGGTTTCATGAATCAAATGCTTAGGAGTGATGATGTTAGGGCATTGCGCCACAGGATAGGCATCATCGAAGCCTTGATAAAAAAAGTCGATGCCAAAAAAACCCGCCGCGCCAAAGGTTTCAATACTAGGGTCAACTTCTTCTAAATAACGCCGCACCGAACATTCTCTATCATCAATACAAAACAAAGCTTGCGCGGTAATGGCGGGTTTAAAAGAAGGCTGAGCGGGTAAGCTTTTAAGTGCGAGTAATAATTCAGCATGGAGCGCGTATTCCATTGCCTCATGCCACACTTTTAATAACAATGGAATTTTAGCGGTCAAAATATCATCATTGAGTAGCGGACTTTCATCAATATGTGGCACTTGCGCCACGCGCGTAAAAGTCTCGCCTTTTTTCTTGCGTAAAATAGCCAATTCAATGGCTAATTCCACCGCAATTAACTCTTTTAAAGAAATCGAGCGTTGTTTTAATAAGGCGGCGGGATTTAATTCAATTAAACGCACCATGCCCGCCCAACCGGGGTGAGCGAGTAGCATTTCTAATAAATACTGCTCATAAAACTTAGCATCACCGACCAATTGCGCCAAACACTGCTCAATGACTTCATTAGGGCTTAAATCCAAAATTTCCGCCACACTGGATTCATTAAACGGATACAGTGGCACAAAACTATTACGCGCCAGTCGCCACACACAATCCCAAAAACGTTCATTTTCTTTAGGCAATGTCCAATGACTAATACCTTGGTCTAAAAAATTAGACAGCAAACGGAAAACAGTCGGGTGTGCTAGTGAATTTAAATCCACTTCCAAATGCGTCAGCCAACGATTGCGTATGCCATGATTAGCCAGTGATACAGGCGGATAGTGCAAGCTGGGATGGGCTTCAAATAATTGTTTGCGTAACTGAGTGGCTTCTTGCGCTGAACTGTGCGTTTGGGCAATCGCCCAATCGAGGGCAAAGTCGGGGATTCTGCCTTGTTGATAACGCGCTTGATAGTCTGCAATGGGTAAATAACTACGCGCACCAAATACCTTAGCGGCAGTGGCAACGCCTTGATGAAACGGTAAATACTGCACCGCGTGCAAGGTATTGTGGTGAATAAAATCTTTAATCGGCCCTTGCGTTGGCAACCAATGGGCAATGCTTTCGATGGCAATATTGAGATCGAAACCTTGCGTGGGCGCGTGGGCTAGTGAATGACTAGACATTGCATAACATCCTGCTGACTATGTTGAAAGGTTAAATTTTAAAAAATCTCGGCATAAATGCAAAACTTATGCCGTGCATTTTTTAGCAACTAATTACGATTAATAACTCAAGTTACGCAGAGTTAGACCTGTTAGGCATTTAAAACCTGACAAGTCTGGTGCAACCGACAGGTATCACAAGGACTTGCAGTGCTTTAAGCACTGCAAGTCCTAAACTCTGCGTAAGTTCAGTTAATAACTCAAGTTACGCAAACTTAGCGGAATAGGGTATTTAAAACAACGCGGGAGTTCAAAGCTTGCTTTGTACTTTGTTGTTTTAGGTCACAAAGCAAGCTTTGGACTCCATTACACTGCGTAACTTCAGTTAATTAGATAAAGCTTTGGTTTTAAGTGTGGTTCAAACCTACCATAAACGACTTATGTTTATCGGTTGAGACTGCCCAACCAAACATTCCAATAATAGTTTGTAAAAGCTCAATGGAAAGCAAATTGCCAAAGTAGTTTTGGAGCAGAACAATTTTAACTTTTTAACTCACAAGGTCTATCATGAAAAAAATTTCTTTTGCGCTTATTGCATTATTCTTTTTTGGCTCAGCTCAAGCGGATTGTCTTCCCGCTGACATCTCAGGCAGTTGGGTGATGTATCAAACTAACATCAGTGCTCAAGTACCCCATACAGGACGTTGTGAAATTAAAGTGGCTGATAAAACCAGCAGAAGTTTTACAGGTGATTGCGCTTTAAGTAATGGCGCGCAATTTCCAGTCACAGGAACAGCAACTATCCTAAATAATTGCAGTGCCAGCCTGAGCATGAATTTTACGGGTGGTAGCTTTAGTTTCGATGTGCAATTAGCAACCGATAAACAAGCCTTTGTAGGACAATGGACCAATAGTTTTGGTGATGTAGGTGGCACAAACGCTGTTAAAAAATAAACGGTAGTACATCAAAAAAGTAGGCTAGTTAATAT
>JBAQSX010000089.1:0-4244 GCA_049296695.1 Methylococcaceae bacterium
GGATTAGCGTGTCCCAATGGCTCGTAGTTGCCACAGGCTTGCAATATGATAGGCAATGGATGCTTATTGATGACAAAGGGCAGTTTTTAAGTCAGCGGGTTTTACCGAAAATGGCATTAATTAAAACCGCTTTAAATGAAACGCAACTGATATTATCCGCGCCACAACAAACCCCTTTAGTATTACCCCTGCAAATGGCTGAGGGCGATATTATCAAGAGCGTGGTTTGGCAAGATGAATGCGCGGCTGTGCATGTGTCTAAACAAGCCGATCAATGGTTTAGTGATTTTTTAGGGCGTTCGTGTCGTTTGGTGTATTTGCCTCAAGAAACGGTGCGCTCTGTAGATAGCAATTATGCTTATGCTAACGATCAAGTCGCTTTTGCCGATGCTTTTCCGTTTTTGTTAATTGCCCAAAGCTCTTTAACCGCGTTGAATACGGCAATGTCTTTATCTTTAGAAATGCGCCGTTTTCGGCCTAATTTAGTGGTTTCGGGTTGTGAGAGTTATGCCGAAGATAATTGGCGAGAAATTCGTATTGGTGATATTGATTTTCGATTACCCAAGCCTTGTTCGCGTTGCTCAGTGCCAACGATTGATCCGGACAGCGCGGAATTGGGTAAAGAACCGCTGGCGACTTTAAACCGTTTACGCCGTTGGCAAAATAAAGTGTATTTTGGGCAGAACGCGCTACACAATCAAAATGGTGTGTTGCGCGTGGGTGATGTCGTGCAGATTACGCTAACGGGTGAAAAACAACCGCCACTTGACTGAGTTTTACAAGTCAGCAAAGTTTTGTAGAGACGTTGCACCGCAACGTCTTTGCATGGATTCATTACGCCGCTAATGCCTGAATACTCATCGAAGTTTGAACATTGGCTAACACGCTATTAATCGGACAAGCATCTCGATAATCTAAGCCCGTAGCAAGCCGTACATGCACGCCGTTAGCGCGTTGCCCGTTTGCCACATCAAAACTTTGCCAGCCTAGCGTATCACCTAACCACACATCAGCCCAATTGTGAGCCACCATCGTGTTATCGGTTTTCAAAAACAAATAACCGCTGACATAACGTGCGGGTATGCCCAAACTACGACAACAGGCGATAAAAATATGCGCATAATCTCTGCTAGTAGACGCGCCTATCACAAAGGCTTTAGCGGCGGTATTCATGCGATTGGCTAGCTTATCGCCCTGATAAGTGACAGCGTGAACAATGGTTTGCATCATCATTACAATGTTACTTTCGTTAAACGCGCCAGATTGCACTTTAAAAGCGCGGGCAAACTCGCCTAATGCACCATCACAAGCAGTTAAGTGGGTATGTCGCAAATACACCGCCAAAGGCAACACATTATCATGACTATCAGCTTGCAAGCCTGTGGTCACACGCCCTGTAGCGGTGATAGTGATGTCTTGATGCGGAGTGTCTAATACCAAAGTATGACTAACATTGCCAAAAGTGTCGGCGTAACGATTAACACAGCCATTAACGCGCACGTCCCATTGCTTTACTTGCTGTCCAAAACCCGTTTGCGGGGTGAGACGTAATTGTTGAATGCTGTACTGTTGCGGCTGTTCATAGTGGTAGCGGGTACGATGTTCAATGATTAATTCCATGACTAACTCCTTAAAAAGGTGTGTTGAATATCAGAACAGAGGGCTTCGTTATCTTCAATAAAGCTTGCTAAAAACTCATGCAGACCTTGCTCTAAAATCGGTTTAATCCGTCCGTAATGCAGACGAGCATGAATTTCACCGCCTAAACGGCAACACTCGTTATCGCGTGAGCCGCTTAAATCTTCCAAAATTGGTACGATTTCATCAAAACACGAATGCAACGAGCGTGGCATGTCGTGACGTAACACTAATAATTCAGCTACGCGTGAGGGGGTAATCGTGTCTCTAAACACTTTTTGATAAGCTTCAAAAGCAGAGACTGAGCGTAATAACGCGCTCCATTCGTAATAATCCACCACGCCACCTGCTTCTTCAACTGACGGCATAAGTAAATGATATTTAACATCTAATAAACGTGCGGTGTTATCAGCACGTTCGGTAAATGTGCCTAAACGAATAAAACGATAGCCATCATCGCGGAGCATAGTGCCAAACGTGACACCTCTAAATAAATGCGAACGCGCCTTCACCCAATCACAAAATTCACTTAAATTTTCTTCAGTGATGCCCGTAGCGGCGCGTTGCCGTAGTTCTAGCCATAAACTATTCACGCTTTCCCACATCTCCGAAGACATAGCAACGCGTACAGAACGGGCATTATTTCTAGCATTATTTAACGCGCTGATAATACTGACAGGGTTACTTTCATCTAAAGTAAGCTGATGAATAATGTCGCTGGCGGTAAACTGGCCGCTACTTTGTTGTTGAAATTGATCCAAATGCCCAGCAATAGTGAGCGGTGTCAGCCATTGCGCGGTTTCGTTTTGCGCGGTGTTTGCCATGAGTGACATGCGATAAGTGACATCTAACACCCGCGCCATATTTTCAGCACGTTCAATATAACGTGCCATCCAGTACAAATGATCTGCAGTTCTACTTAACATTTCAACACCCATGTATCTTTTGTGCCACCGCCTTGCGATGAATTAACCACCAATGAACCCTCACGCATAGCCACGCGGCATAAAGCCCCCGGAACTAAGGACACGCTTTTGCCCGACAACACAAACGGTCGCAAATCCACATGCCGTGGCGCGATACCCTGTTCTACTAAGGTAGGACAACTCGATAATGCCAGTGTTGGTTGGGCAATGTAATAGCTAGGATTGGCAATGATTAATTTTTTAAAGGCGGCGATTTCTTTTTTAGTAGAAGTAGGGCCGATTAACATGCCGTAACCCCCAGAACCTTGGACTTCTTTAACGACTAATTCAGGTAAATGCGCTAGTACATAAGCTAAATCGTCAGCTTCGGATAGTTTCCACGTTGGCACATTGGCTAAAATGGGCTTTTCACCTAGATAAAATTCAATCATATCGGGGACATAGATATAAGTGGATTTATCATCGGCAACCCCTGTGCCTATGGCATTGGCAAGCGTAACATTACCACTTCGATACACTGATACTAAGCCCGCCACACCCAGCATGGAATCGGCTTTAAAGGCTAAAGGGTCTAAGAAATCATCATCAATGCGCCGATAAATCACATCCACGCGTTTAGGACCTTCGGTGGTACGCATATAAACAAAGTTATCGCGGACAAATAAATCTTGCCCTTCGACTAACTCAATGCCCATTTGTTGCGCTAAAAAGGCATGTTCAAAATAAGCACTGTTGTACGCACCGGGCGTTAATAAGACCACCGTGGGATCTTGCGAACCTGCTGGCGCGACCGCGCGTAAATTATTTAATAAATCTTGTGGATAATGCTCCACTGGCGCGACAGGATAATTACGAAACAATTCAGGAAACAGCCGCATCATCATTTTGCGGTCTTCAAGCATATAAGATACGCCCGACGGCGTGCGTAGATTGTCTTCTAAAACATAAAAGGTATCTTCGTCAGTGCGCACAATATCAATGCCTGCAATATGCGCGTAAATATGATTTGGCACATCGACACCCTGCATTTCAGGGCGGTATTGGCTATTTGTTAAAATGCTGGCGGGGATAATGCCCGCTTTGATAATTTCTTGTTCATGATAAATATCATGCAAAAAAGCATTTAAAGCCTTAACGCGCTGAATTGCACCATCTGAGAGCCGTTGCCATTCTTTAGCGGCTAAAATACGCGGGATAACATCAAAGGGAATTAAGCGTTCCGCGCCCGCGTCTTCACCATAAACATTAAAAGTAATACCTACACGGCGAAACAATAACTCCGCTTCTTTAGATTTTTGTGCTAATTGCGTAGCGGGAATATCGCTAAGCCAGCGATCAAAGGTGTTATAAAGTGGGCGTACTGCACCATCGTCGGCACGCATCTCATCAAAAATTGCTCTACTTGTGTGCGCCATCATAAAAACCAGTGTTGTAGAAAAGTCTGTTTCCAAAATAGCAACTCCTATGCCAGCATAGTAACAAGGATTTTTAGGGCTTTAAAAAACACAGCTACAGCAAGTACACTAATTTTTATATTTATTAATTATAGGGTTAGTTTTTTGGTAGTGCATCAAAAAAGTAGGTTAGTTAATATTAAACCTTTCGGAGTTCAAACCTAGGTTTGAACTCCAACTAAAATGGCGTTTTGTTAAAACCTACTCTTTTGAAGCACTACCAGTT
>JBAQSX010000090.1:0-11963 GCA_049296695.1 Methylococcaceae bacterium
CTTCTTCAAGACCTGTTGCTGATTTCCATTGTCTTTTATTTTTTAAGTCTTTTGTTGATATTTTCATATTTATTTCGCTATCATTTATTATAAAATCCGAGTATTTTATTCTGTCGCAACAAGTCTACTTTTTATCGGAATATAAAATTATCATTTTGGACTCCTGTTTTTGTTAATTTGTATTAACTGATGTTACGCAGAAACGAAAGAATATAATTTAGTATTAACATGACCTTTCTCAACAAGGGCAAATAATAATTTGCCCCGACCCTTCAACGATTCCGTACACGCAAAACATTAATTCCAATACCTTTTGCTTTTTTTACATACCCGCGACACTATAAACACTCTACTCAAATTTTAAGTGTTTATTATGGCAACAGCGCAACAACTCATTCTCTGCACCTGTCCCAATCACGAAACCGCTCAAAGCCTTGCTCGCTTGCTTGTTGAAAATAGGCTAGCGGCTTGTGTTAATATCGTGCCGTCTATTACTTCAGTGTATGCTTGGCAAGGACAGATTGAAATCGCTCAAGAACAATTACTGCTCATCAAAGCCAATCAAAGTGCATATCAGGCAATTGAAACATTGCTCAAAGATAAGCATCCTTACGAGCTACCCGAAATTATCGCCGTCGCCATTGAGCGCGGTCTTTGTGATTATTTAAACTGGATTGATTCATGCCACGTTTCTACTTAATTTTATGGCTGTGTTTGCTTGGCATGCCTGCCAGCTATGCCGCTAATAATAATCCGCTGGAACAATTACTCAATACCGCCAGCCAATTAACGCATTCAGAAGACGAGTTACTGCCGCCTGAGCAAGCTTTTCAATTTTTTGCCAGTGCGCAAGACGCGCATACTTTGAAGGTAGAATGGCTGATTGCGCCCAACTATTATTTGTACCGTGAAAAATTACAACTTACCTTAAATGGCGCGCAGTTAGAAGCGTACAGCATTCCGCACGGTGAACCTAAAGAAGATGAAGCCTTTGGCAAAGTTGAGGTGTTTCACAACAGTTTGAGTTTTACTGTGCCATTGATACGCAGTAATAACGCCACGCAAAGCGTATCGCTAATTGCCAATTATCAAGGTTGCGCCGATAGAGGTGTCTGTTATCCGCCGATGGAAAAAAGCATTGATGTGCAATTACCTGCGGTCACCAACGCGCCCATCACTGCGCCACAAACTGCCGAACAAGACCAGATTGCCTTATCGTTACAAACCGATAGCTTAGCGGTGACATTACTTAGCTTTTTTGGCTTTGGCTTATTACTGGCATTCACGCCCTGCATTTTTCCAATGATTCCGATTTTATCAGGGATTATTGTTGGACATGGCAATCATATCAGCACCTTACGCGCTTTTATGCTGTCATTGAGCTATGTGGTGGCTTCGGCCATGACCTATACCGTGTTTGGTGTGCTTGCCGCTTTATTTGGACATAATCTACAAGCTACTTTTCAACATCCGTCAGTGATTATTGTTTTTAGTTTGGTTTTTGTGGCGTTATCGCTATCGATGTTTGGTTTTTATGATTTGCAATTACCTAATAGCTTAAAAACCAAGGTGCATAATTCCAGCGTGCGTCATCAAGACGGCTCATTGTGGGGTGCTGCCATTATGGGGGCGTTGTCATCGTTGATTGTAGGTCCTTGCGTTGCCGCACCTTTGGCTGGCGCGTTGATTTATATCGGGCAGTCAGGTGATGCCTTATTGGGTGGTAGTGCGTTGTTTATGTTGGGATTAGGCATGGGTTTTCCGTTGCTGTTGCTCGGCGCGTCGGCTGGCAAATTATTACCCAAAGCAGGTGAATGGCTTAATGCGACTAAAGCCGTGTTTGGCGTATTAATGCTAGCAATGGCAGTGTGGATGCTTAGCCGTATTTTACCGCCTGTTTTAAGCTTGTTTTTATGGTCGCTTTTATTAGTATTACCCGCCATTTATTTAAATGCACTAGAACCCCTGCCCGCGCATAGTTCAGGTTGGCGCAAATTATGGAAGGGTTTAGGACTAATGATGCTAGCTTATGGCTTGTTATTATTAATTGGTTTTAGCATGGGTAATAGTAATCCGCTAAAACCCTTGCAAGGTTTAAGTGTTGCTAATTCGGCAAACGTTAATAAAGAGACAGGATTAATTTTTGAACGCGTCAGTTCAGTGGCACAGTTAGAACAACGTTTGCAACAAGCCGCAGAAAAACATCAAACGGTAATGCTAGATTTTTATGCTGATTGGTGCATTTCTTGTAAAGAAATGGAGAGTTATACCTTTACTGATAAGCATGTTAAACAGGCTTTATCCCATTTTGTATTATTACAAGCCGATGTGACCGCTAATAATAGCGATGATAAAGCCTTACTTAGTCATTTTAATTTAATAGGCCCGCCCGCTATTTTATTTTTTACTAATAACCAAGAACAAAATAATCATCGGGTTATTGGTTATCAAGATGCTGAATTATTTTTAAAATCCTTAGCGCAGGTCAATCATGACTAAAAAAGAAATTGCTTTAATTATTATGGTTGCCGTAATAGCTTTAGCGGCTGGGCAATTAACCCGTTATAGCTTTAAACCCGTTAGTAATAATCCCAATATAGTATTACCACATTTTGATTTTCCCGATACCCAAGGTGAATTACGCCATAATCATGAATGGCAGGGCAAAATTATTGTCTTTAATTTTTGGGCGACTTGGTGTGCATCTTGTCGAGAAGAAATACCCTTATTGGTTCAATTGCAAAGCCAATATCAAGATAAAAATGTGCAGTTTGTCGGGATTTCTATTGATGAAGATAAAGCGGTAATTAATGACTATTTAAAAACCTTAAACATTAATTATCCAATACTGATAGCAGGTGACGGGGGTATGCGTTTGGCAAGGCGTTTGGGAGATAGTTCGCAAGCGATTCCTTTTACTATTATTGTCAATAGCCAAGGAGAAATTATTTATAACCATGAAGGCGAATTAACTAAAGTGCTTTTTGAGCAAATCATTATGCCGTTATTATAAAATAATTTGCTCAATGGTCGTTTCTTCTAGTAATGAACTGATTAGGAATCGTCAGTTTACAACTGACAGCTCTTGAAGGGCTGCCAGTTGTTATGCAAAGCGTTTAAAAAAATACTGTCATTAAATCACTACAAAATCAGCATTACTTAAGCTTAAAGCCACGCCTAATGTCGCAATTTTTACAGCGGCATGTGCGCCTGAACCATCATCGTCATAATACAGCGCACCTGTATTGTTGTTATAGAAAATGCGATCGCTACTGTCAGCGGCACTCGCACCGATATTAAATGCAGAAGCCGCTAAAGTACCTGTCGTAGTCAAACTGGTAAATAGGGCATTTTCTAAATAAATAGTGTCATCGACAACGGAAAAATCGCTAATTTTGTCGATATTACTGCTACTTGCGGTGCTATTGAGAACAAATACATCACTGCCTGCCCCGCCTGAGAGGGTATCTATACCTGTGCCACCCCATAGCGTGTCATTACCATCGCCGCCATATAATCTATCATTGCCATTTTGACCATATAGCTGGTCATTATTATCTTCACCATAAAGACGATCGTCGCCATTACCGCCATACAAACTGTCATTTAAATCACCACCATATAATCTATCCGCCGCATCACCACCGCGTATTAAATCGTTACTGGGGCTGTTATTTATATCGCCAATAATGCGCACGATATTGGGTTCAGAAAGATTATTAATACTCACTGTTAAGGCTTTGTCGAAGTGTGCGCCGTCTTGGTCGGTAGTACGCACAAGAACGTGATAACTACTTTTGGTTTCATAATCAGGTGAAGCGTTAATTTTCAATTGATTATTACTAATAGTAAACGCACTATTGTCAGTGCTACCCGTGCCACTGACTAAGGAATAAGTAAAGGTATTGCCCGCGTCAGCATCGGTACTGCTCAGCGTTCCGATAACAGTACCCGCTACCACATTTTCATTCACACTAGAGCTACTTAAACTTAAGTTAGTAGGTGCGTGATTCATGGTAGAACTGCTATTGCTTAGTAACTGCACCGAATCGATTTCTTCAAAAGCGGTCATCGAATGATTAGTATCAACGGTAATACGCACCCCTTTAGTTAAATAACTGGTGGCTTGCGTAAAGTTAAAGGTAACATCGGCGACTGTATTAGCGGCGGCGGTGTCTGTACCCGACCACACGGTGTTATAAGTGCCATCATTGGCTAAGGCTTCAATTTTAGTAACAAAACCATTGCCATTGTTTTCACGAATAATCACCCCTGTGGCAAAAACAGGGGTTGCAAAGCCCACAGTTAAAGTTTGCGGGGTACTGCTATTTGCCTGTGCCGCCGCCCACGCGCTAGAAAAATCGCCATAAGCGGTGGTATTAGACGTGCCTAAAGCTTGCGCGGCAGAATTGGCTGAACTGCTGTATTGTGAACTGTACGCGATAACACTACTAGCGTATTGGCTAGAAGGCCCTTCGTTCACAATATTATTAATACTCACAGTGACCGCTTTATCGAAGTGTGCGCCGTCTTGGTCGGTAGTACGCACAAGAACGTGATAACTACTTTTAGTTTCATAATCAGGTGAAGCGTTAATTTTCAATTGATTATTACTAATAGTGAACGCACTATTGTCAGTGCTACCCGTGCCACTTACTAAGGAATAAGTAAAGGTATTGCCCGCATCGGGATCAGTACTGCTCAGCGTTCCGATAACAGTACCTGCTACCACATTTTCATTCACACTAGAGTTACTTAAACTTAAGTTAGTAGGTGCGTGATTGCTGACAGAACTGCCATTGCTGAGTAACTGCACGGAATCGATTTCTTCAAAAGCCGTAGTCGAATGATTAGTGTCAACGGTAATGCGCACCCCTTTCACCAAATAACTGGTGGCTTGAGCAAAGTTAAAAGTGACATCGGCAACGGTATTGGCAGGGGCAGAATCAGTACCCGACCACACTGTGCTATAAGTGCCATCATTGGCTAAAGCTTCAATTTTGGTAACAAAACCATTGCCATTATTTTCACGAATAATCACCCCTGTGGCATAAACAGGGGTGGCAAAGCCTACAGTTAAGGTTTGTGGGGTACTGCCGTTTGCCTGTGCCGCCGCCCAAGCTGTAGAAAAATCGCCATAGGTATTGGTATTAGACGCGCCTAAGGCTTGCGCGGCTGACCAATCGCCTGTTCCTGAGCCGTATTGTGAACTGTAAGCGATAACACTAGTGGCGTATTGGCTAGATGTAGCCATGATAATCTCCTCTTAAATTAAATATGAAATAACACAATTAAAGCATAGAACAACACTAGGTTTCAGCAAGTTATTTTATTGCTGTAATTACTTAAGTAAATATAAAAAATAGTTTTTTACTAGAAAAACTGATGTTTACTTAACAATAAGCTTGTATATAAAAAATGGATTATTTCTAAAATAGAATAAAGAACTCAGTGTTATATAACTACTATCTACCTATTAGCTTAATTATATAATAATGATTATTGGTAACTAGCTTGTTTATGTCTGAATCAGAATTCAAGATTATAAAATTACAGACTAAATTCTATTAATTTTGTTAATTCTGTAAATCCTGATTTAGATAATAAAATAATTAAAATCAGCTAGGTAATTACGATAAACCATAATAATCGAGTTTTTTGCGCAAAGTGCTACGGCTCAATCCCAACGCTTTGGCGGCTTTGGTTTGGGTGTGATCGCAATGTACCATCACCGTTTCTAATAAGGGCTTTTCAATTTCGTTTAGTACAATAGTATATAAATCTACCGCCTCATGCCCATTGAGCTGGCTGAAATAACGTTCTACTGCTTGCCTGACATGTAAAGATAAGGGCGTTTCAATAACTTCTTGAGTATCGTTAGAATTTTTCTGGAATGGCTTCATTGGCGTAGTTTAATGTAAAGAGGTATAATTTAGTTATTAAAAATATATGTAAACGTAGCATAATGTATTCAATATAAATACACTCTTAAATTATAATTCTTGACATATTTTTAACAAAACGATAGTTTGGCAAGGTGAATAAGGTTTATTCACAAAAAAGGCAAAGGTTTTGTCTTACTGGTAGTATCACTTTATTACTGACAAATGTGGTTATTTCGATAGCTTCATTTTACTGACACTCAGGCTGTATACATAGCGGATACTACAAGTTGTGTAACTTTTCTATTGAAAGATTACACTTGTCGGTTGAGACTGCCCAACCAAGACTCTAGTTGCAAGCCTCACCGCTTATCAACAGAGAGCGAATTACCAAATGCGTACATTTAGATACGTTTTTTGGAGCAGATGAAGGCATTAACGCATTCTAATTGCTGATCAGCTCGTTGCGCTTGGTTAATTTGTGCTGGTAACTCACCTAGGTTTAATGGCGTTAAATACCACGCAATATGTTTTCGTGCAATACGCACGCCTTGCTCATCACCATAAAAACCATACAACGCCTCTAAGTGGGCGTTTAAGTTTTGTTGAACTTCAGCCAAACTCGGTTTTGCTAAATCGCTACCCTGTTTTAAATAATGCTTGATTTGTGCAAACAACCACGGATTGCCACGCGCCGCCCGTCCTATCATGATAGCATCCGCGCCTGTGTCGGCTAGTACTTGCGCGGCTTTTTGGGCGCAATCAATATCACCGTTGGCAATAATGGGGATATTTACCGCTTGTTTGACTTGCTTGATGGTGTCGTATTCAGCATCACCATTGAATTTACAAGCGCGAGTGCGTCCATGTATGGTCAATGCGGCAATACCTGCTTGCTCGGCAATGGTGGCAATAGTTAAAGCATTACGGTTTTCCTTATCCCAGCCTGTGCGAATTTTCAAAGTAACAGGTATATTGACCGCATTAACAACCGCATCGAGTATGCGTTTTACTAAAGCCTCATCTCTTAACAAAGCAGAACCTGCGGCAACCGCGCAGACTTTTTTAGCAGGACAACCCATATTAATATCGATAATATCCGCGCCGCGCTCAGCGTTATAACGTGCCGCCTGAGCCATAATTTGGGGGTCTGTACCGAGAATTTGCACTGAACGCAAGCCTGTTTCTTGTGTATTTTGGGCTTTAAGTTGGGTTTTTCTGTGTTCGCGCAATACAGGATTAGAGGCGACCATTTCTGATACAGCAAGCCCCGCACCGTGTTGTTTGCATAATTCTCGAAAAGGTAAATCGCTAATACCTGCCATCGGCGCGAGTATTAAAGGATTTGCTAAAGTGTAATTGCCGATTTGCATGAAATGTGGGAATAAAAACTATGGATTATTTTAATAATCTGATTTGCATAATTTAAGAAAGTAGCTATTTTTTTTTCGTAAATAATGTTATTAACTATTATTATAACTACTTAGCTTGTTATTAATTATTATGCTGTCTGAATCAGGATTTACAGGATTATAAGATTTTCAAGATAAATCCTGTGAATCTTATAATCTTGTAAATCCTGATTCAGACAATAAGCTAATAATTATTTATTAGTATTTTCTACAGCACAATCTTCATTCCAAATGGGATTATCGCGGTCTTCGGGTAATAATTTAGCCTCATCGACGGGGTAAATATGCCAAAAAGATTTATCAATTGAAGCATTATGATAAGTTTCTTTTTTCTCATGAGCAAACGGACACCACCAATTTTCCACTAATTTTACTAAATAAGCGTGCCAGACAAACAAAGCGCGGTAACGTGATAAATCTTCACTAATATAATCATCCCATGTTTTTACATTTTTCGCGCCTACAAAAATTAAATGATAATAAGTTAAATACACGCTAATTAAAATAAAAGGTAGCATCAATAAAGGCAATAAAAATACTAAGCTGTTTTTAACTTGTTTAGTGGAATGCGCATGCCATTCAAATAAAGCCACACTATAAGGACAATACCAAGTGCAGTTAGCAATCCAAAACCATTTATATTGCGATAAACTGCCTACAAAAGTAGGTCGCATGGTAATTTGTGTTTTTAAGGTATAACGATGGCTCGCGCGATTGGGAATATAATCACTAGACGGTTTTAAATTATTTGTACCTAAAAGTTTTAATTGGTAATAAGTCAAATACGCACTGATAACCACAAAAGGTAATGTGAATATAGGTAGATAAACCAATACCATGCCAACAGCACGTTGCCACACAGGCATATTTTCATGATTTTTGCCAATATCAACGCGATTGGCAGCACAAGTCTCGCAAGCTTTCATGTTTTAGTATCCTTCTTTTTTAGTGGAGTGTTGGTTGAATCGGGATTGAGCAAGCTATAAATGCTCAAACAACCCGCGCAACAAAATTTTTGTACGCCCTCATCAGTTTTCAAAGTAAAACCTTGGATTTTGACTGCTTGTCCACACAGGAGGCAATCCTGATTATTGGCTTTAGTTTGCGTGGTTTTCATAAGTGTCGAAAAGCACCTGTATCAACGTTTTATAGTTTTATTTCACGCTGAGCAGTTGTCATAAACATCAAAAAAACCGCCCCTCGGCGTGAGTAATAATTAACTCACGAAAGTCTATTCTACTCATTTTTTAACAAAGCGACTACTTAGAGGGGGATTGTAGCTAATGTAAGCTAATGATTTTAGAGCGAACTACTAACCTTACAAAAAAAGGTTTTTAAATATTCGCTTTCAGCAATGGCAGGGTCAATGGGATGGTCAGCGGCTTGTCCGCCGCTGGCAAAAAAGACTAAATGGCGGTCAATATGTCGCCCTGAAGAGCGCAATAATTCGTTTAAATTTTCACGCGTTAAATGATGCGAACACGACGCAGAAACTAATACGCCGTTTTTAGCTAATACTTGCAAAGCTAATTGATTAAGACGGCGATAGGCTTCATAACCTTGTTTAAAATCTTTTTTACGTTTAATTAATGCAGGCGGGTCTAAAATAATTACATCATATAATTCTCGATTTAATCGCGCTTCTTTTAAAAATTCAAATACATCAGAGCGCACAGTTTTAATAACAGTTGCGACATTATTTAATTGTGCATTATAGGACGCTAAATTTAACGCGCCTTCTGAGGCATCCACACAAGTCACTTCACGCGCCCCTGCTAATGCCGCAGGAATTGCCCACGCGCCTGTATAAGAAAATAAATCTAAAACCCGTTGCTCTTTTACCATTGTCGCTAAATAAGCACGACTACTACGATGGTCATAAAACCAGCCTGTTTTTTGTCCGTCTAAAATATCGACTTTAAATTGCGCGTTATTTTCTTCAATAATTAATTCAGCGGGTAATTGTCCATAAACCACTTCTGAGTCTGCACTTAAACCTTCTAATTGCCGCTGACCACTATCGTTTTTAGTGACTATTGCAGTCGGCTCAAATAATTCACACAGGGCATTAAATAAAAACTCTTTACGCTGTTCCATACCTACGGTGGTTATTTGTACTGAAAATACCGAGCCGAATCTATCAATCACCACCCCCGATAAACCATCACTTTCAGCAAATACTAAACGGTAATAGGGTTTATTAAATACTTTTTCACGCAACGCTAAAGCATTTAATAAACGTTCTTTAAAGAAATTAACCCCGCATTTCACATTGGCTTTACGACTAATTAATCGAGCGCAAATTAAAGTATTAGGATTAATATAGGCAGTACCTAAAAACTTATCATCGGCACTTTTAACTTGTACTAATTCACCCGCGCTAAACTGCTCTAAAGGTGAGCGTTTAGTATCGACTTCATTGCTAAATACCCAAAGGTGTCCTTTGGCTAAGCGTTTTTCTTCGTGTTTTTTTAAATAAATATCAGGCATGGTTTTAAGAAATGAAGTGAGTGGAATAAAACAGCTTTAGCTGTTTTTAATGAAGAGCAATAACAACAAAAGGTAATTGTAGGGGCGAATCATATTCGCCCTTGTACAACGGTTTGTTATTAAGGATAAATATGATTTGCCCCTACTTTGATAAACTCTGCGCAATTTTAAATAATCATTAAATGATTTTGAAAGCCCTGTAGCTCAATTAATTGTTACTTTTCTGTCTGAATCAGGATTTTCAAGATGATAGGATTTACAGGATTATCTTGTTAATCTTGTAAATCCTGATTGAGATAGCTTTAATATAACAGCTCCACCGCATAACCGCCAATAGGCGTTTTTGGAGCGGCAATAGCTAACGCTATTTCAACGCTAGCATCACTGAGTAAGGTGGTATTCACTAAAGCAGGGGCTAAATAATCACTGGGTTTAAAGACGCGATGACTAAAACTATTACCTGCTTCATTTAATAATATCAGCTTGATTTTAGGATAGGCTTGGCTAAATTCGGCTTGATTGATAATACTGACTTTTAATAAGTGACTATTATCGCTTTGCTTTTCAAAACTACTATTTAGTACCGTTAATTCATCAGGATTTTGATAAAGCGGTAAAGGATGATGCAAACCAGCGGCGACTTTTTCTAAGCTAGGTCTAAACTTGGGATTTTGACTAATGGTTCTGGCTTCAAAATAAAACGATTGCCCCAGTAATAATAAAATATTAATAATCAAACCAATAGCCCAATAAATACTTAATTTAATGGGCGGCTTTTCCCAAGGTAATACGACTGATTCACTAGGCTTAATAATAGTTTGTTCATTATCGTTATCATGGACTAATTGCAAGGCATCAAATAAAGTATCGCAGTTTTCACAGCGAATCATGCCACGATGTTCTCGCAATTGCGCGGAGGTTAAATTATAGCGACTCTGACAGTTAGGGCATTGCGTGAACATAATTATTACCGTTTATCGTTTAATACCATCTAAACGCACCCAATCCTCTTGTTGCGTTAGGGCTTGAAAATCAAAATGTTCACTATATGCGTCCAATACTGATTGCGCTTGCTCGGCTAAAATGCCTGACAATACCAAAGAGCCGCCTGTTACAACTAACGCGCTAATTTGTTCTGCTAAATCAATCAAGGGTTTTGCCAAGATATTCGCCAATACTATATCGGCTTGCATCACGGGGAATTGAGCGGGCAAATAGCAATGAATCGATTCAGAAACCTTATTTTTCAAAGCATTATCTTGAGTCGCGGTAATGGCTTGCGGGTCAATATCGAGTGCGTGTGCCACAGTCGCACCCAGTAAAATCGCGGCTACCGCTAAAATCCCCGAACCACAGCCATAATCGATAATGGTTTTTTGTGCAACTTCATGACTGGCAAGCCATTGTAAACACATTGCCGTAGTCGGATGCGTTCCTGTACCAAAAGCCAAACCTGGATCGAGAATTAAGCATACGGTGTTATCTTCGATTTGTTCTTGTCCTGTGGGACATACCCATAATTTATCGGCAAATTTCATCGGGTGATAATGTTCCATCCATGCCCGTTCCCATGCCTGATCGTCAATATACTCGTATTGCCACTGGTGTAGATTGGCATTAGCAAATTGCGTTTGGATACGCGTTTTAATTAACTCAGGGTCAAAGTCTAATTCATATAAAGCAACTACTTGGGTGTTTGTCCAAATTTTAGTTTCACCAATGGCTGGCTCGTATACGGGTTCGTCTTCTGCATCCATATAGGTCACAGAGACCGCGCCTAGACTGTCAAAAAAATCGGCCACTTGCGGGGCGGTGTGTTCATCGGTGATAACTGAAAGTGAATGCCAAGCCATGAAATACCTGTAGGGATTAAAAATTAACTAATTGAATTCATTTGTATTTATTTTGATACATAAACAAAAAAATTCATTGAGACACGCCATAATATGGATGTTCTTTATAAAAAGTCAAAATCATCTGGCAAATTAATAATGATTGCCAATGCTATAGAGAAGCTTTTTATTTGAACAATTAAATTAAGCAAAATCGAGGGATGTTTTAACGGGTTTTCGTTTAAACAAGAATGAATTATTGATAATGTTTACAAAAAATTATCAATAATTCAATTTATAGAAAGGGTATTTGATGCGCTTGCTATTAATTAAAGCACGGGTTTTAA
>JBAQSX010000091.1:0-10178 GCA_049296695.1 Methylococcaceae bacterium
ATAATACCGTTAGGCGTGTCCATGATTAAGCGTTTGCATCCCGCAGTTACAGGTCTTAATGTGCTTAGATTAAGTTGCAATAAGGGACGACCTTGAAAACTGGTTAAGCCTTCGATGGGTTTATCAATAAAAGGGATGGGCGTTAGCGGTTGTACATAATCAATTTGCTGTATTTGCTCAGCTGAAAGCGCGTAACGTTGTTGATTAATTTGAATGGCTAACATAAGTGGTTTACTTAAATAAGTTTTGTTAAAAAATAGTGACAATGCCTAATAAAAACCTTGACTTTTGTTATTGTTTCCAAAATAAAGACAATTCATTTATTATTTAGGGCATTGCATTCAATCTGTATCACTGTATAGTGAGCATCAAGTTAATCAATATCGTTTTCTACCCGATAGTCGAACTTGCAAGACCCTCTCTCTCATTTTACAGGACATTCGCCATGAACGACTTTAACAAAGACATTATTATCGGTTTGCTCTTTATCATAGGTATATGGAGCTTTATTTCAGGACAATTTATTGTCTCAACCGTTTTATTTGCAGGTGCTGCTATTTATAGCAACATTGCTTTGAAAGCCAGATTGAATCGCTAGACTCAGTTGTTTTACCACCTCCTGGTGTTATACCCGCAAGCAGATACTCCTCATAATACTCTGCTTCATTTTCCACTCTCGTTGTTAGTAATAGCAACGAGAGTTTTTTTTGCGTGTTATATTTTCAAAACGTCGGGCAAAAAGAATTCACTCACAATTAATTCTTGTCCTGCTAAATTATGTAGCGTGCGCCTACCATATAATGATTGATTTATTCCTACTAATTCATTAGCATTACTTGTCCATAAATTCATTGGAATAATAGTTAAATCGGTTAATTGACTCTTTAACTGTGGATAAGAAAAAATTACTTCACCAATAGGTCTATTACCTAGTTTTAATAAACTACCGTGCGCCATTTTGACTGTTTTAGCTGGCATAATGGTTCGGGCTAAAATTAACGGGCTATTACCAGCATATAATAAAACTTCACGCACTAAACATAATTGTTTTGGGGCTTGTTTTAATAAACGCCGCTCCGATAAAAATGGCACGCGCCAATGATGTACTAATACTTTCACCGCCACTTTATTACCATAACGATTACGCAAACGTTGCGTTAATGAACCCGTTTCATACGTCCACGACTGCATTGCGGGGGATAAAGACTGGCGCAACCCCACTCGACTTTCGCGCCAGTGCGGTTCGCGTTTAAATAAAAAACTCTGTCTACTCAAAAACTTATACCTCAGCATAATCAGAAGAATGGCTCAGCCAACGCGCACACAAGCCATCAACCGCTTGAGGATTCTGCACTAAAAAATCATCGCTAATACTGGCAATCAGCGGCAATAACGGCGCGTCACGGCTTAAATCGGCAATTTTAAAACGGGTTTGCCCTGTTTGCTTAGTGCCAAGCAACTCACCCGCACCGCGCAAGGCTAAATCTTTTTCAGCAATTAAAAAGCCATCGGTGCTATCGCGCAAAATGCCCAGCCGTTGTTTTGCCAATGCTGATAACGGCGATTGATACAGCAATAAACAATAACTGGCACTATCGCCCCGCCCCACCCGACCGCGTAATTGATGCAATTGCGATAAACCCAACCGTTCAGGATTTTCAATCACCATTAAATTAGCATTCGGCACGTCCACGCCTACTTCAATCACCGTAGTGGCGACTAATAAATCCAACTCACCCGCTTTAAAAGCCAGCATCACCGCTTCTTTTTCCGCGCCTTTCATGCGCCCGTGAACCAAACCCAGCCGCACTTGTGGTAAGGCAAGCATTAACTGCTCAGCGGTGGCTTGCGCGGCTTGGGCTTGCAAACGCTCAGACTCATCAATCAAAGTACAAACCCAATAGACTTGTTTGCCTTGCGCTATCCAAGCGGCTATTTTTACGACAATTTCGTCTCTACGCTCAGTAGGTAACACGCTGGTGGTAATGCTTTGCCGATTAGGCGGCAATTCATCAATCACGCTGACATCTAAATCGGCATAATTGAGCATGGCTAAAGTGCGCGGAATCGGCGTTGCGGTCATTACTAATTGATGCGGACGCAAACCTGCGTTTTGTCCTTTTTCACGCAAAGCTAAACGTTGATGCACCCCAAAACGGTGTTGTTCATCAATGATAATCAAGCCTAATTTAAAAAACTGCACTTCGTCTTGAAACAGCGCGTGTGTGCCGATAATGATACCCGCCTTGCCGTCACTAATGGCTTGCAAGGCAGATTTTCGCGCCTTGCCTTTGATGCTACCTGTTAAATACACCAATTGAGTATCAAAGCCGCTGAACCATTGGCAAAAATTACGATAATGTTGCTCAGCTAATAATTCAGTCGGCGACATCACTGCTACTTGATAACCAGCAGATAACGCCAGCAACGCGCTATAAGCCGCCACCACGGTTTTACCCGAACCCACATCACCTTGCAAAAGCCGCAACATCGGCTTTGCTAATTGACAATCGGCTTCAATTTCAGCAATGACGCGCTGTTGGGCTTTGGTTAATTTAAACGGCAAAGCGCGTAAAAAATGCTCAGTCATCGCACCTACTGCTTTAAAAACAGGAGCTTGCCAGACTTGAACTTGTTGACGCGCCATGCGCAAACTTAAATGATGCGCCAATAACTCTTCAAAGGCGAGTCGTTGCAAGGCTTGCGCTGAACCATTTTGCAAGGCTTGCAGGTTCAATGCTTCGTCTGGCGCGTGTAACAGTTTTAATGCCTTTAATAAAGGCGGAAACTGTAAGCGTTTCAATAAGCTATCGGGCAAATAATCAATTAAAGTCGCCTCACATAAACTTAAGGCTTGATGAATGGCTTTGCGTAATAAAGTTTGGCTTAAGCCTTCAGTGCTGGGATAAATAGGCGTAAGTTTTGAATCAATCACCGCCGCATCAGGGTGGGGAATAATGCGGTATTCGGGGTGGGTCATTTCAAGTCCTGAGTAACCTTGACGCACTTCACCAAAAGCGCACAGCCACAAACCTTGTTTCATGGCTTGAAATTGACTCACGCTATAGTGATAAAAGCGCAACGACACCGCGCCTGACTTATCCACTACATGACACATTAAACATTTACGCCCTTTCGGCACAATTTCAGCATAATCAATGCGTCCACAGACCAGCGCGTGATTGCCGATTTTTAAACTGCCCATTGCGCTGACGTGAGTTTTATCTTCATAACGCAAAGGCAAATGAAATAATAAATCTTGCAGACAAAACAAACCCAGTTTTTGCAAACGGCTAATGGATTGTGTGCCTACGCCATTAAGACTGTGAATGGGTTGGGTGAGAGGATTCATGAGTTTATTTAATTAGTATTAATATATTCTTTTAAAAAATTTTCGGCAGTTAAAATATTAATTTCTTAAAAATAATAGTAGTATCAATAACAACTCTATTCATTGAGTAATTTTTCCAATTGCTCAGCCGTTAATCCATTATCACAGGCTTGTTTTTGCATATCAGTTAAAGCGCGTTTTATGGCTTGTCTTTTATTATTTTCACTCAAGGCTTTTTCCAAGGCATTAATAATAAACTCATTAGTATTGCCTAGTGTTTTTAATTCAAAACCTAATTTTTCTGGTATTTCAATTGAGAGTTGCATAAGTTTGTTCCTAAAAGCGTAATAATGAAATTGGAGTGCAGGCTTTGCCTGCGTGTAAATAACTAGCAAGCAAAGCTTGCACTCCAATTTAATCTATTCATTACCGAGTTAAGTATTTGTGCATGAGTTTAATAACTTAACGCGATTAAACTCACACACAAATACTTAAAGCCTAACTATTAATTAAATTTAGCAATAGATACCGCTGAAATAGAATTTTTAGGTGAGCCATCAATAATTTTATCGCTATAACTTAAATACACCACCGTTTTACGTTTTTTATCATAAAAACGCACCACTTGCAGTGTTTTAAAGACTAACGATAAATTGGCTTTAAATACTTGTTCGCCATCTTTTAATTTATCTAATTTACTCTCATCAATTGCCCCTGTTTGACGGCAAGCAATTGACGCTTCTGAAGGGTCTTCGGCTAATCCGACTGAGCCTTTTATTCCACCTGTTTTTGCGCGTGAAACGTAACAAGTAATCCCTGCAATATCGGGGTCATCAAACGCATCAATCACAATTTTATTATTCGCGCCTATTAATTTAAAAGTAGTGGATACTTCGCCTATTTCTTCGCTATAACTGTTTACGCTAAATAAACTTAATAGAGCGGTTATTATTAATGCCGTTTTTTTCATATTAAAACCTCATGGTTGTGTTGATATAGTGGTTTTTTAGTTAGGTATAAACCAATTTTCTAATTGAATATCTGTAAAATTTTCAAAATCAGCGGTATTGCGCGTGACTAAAATTAAATTATTCACTTTAGCAATAGCGGCGATTTGCGAATCAATAAAGGGTGCTGATTTACCAATACGTTGCAGACGTGCAGATTCTCTACTATGCCATTGCGCCGCTTCTTTTGTATAAGAAAGAGTAGAAAATTGCGTTAGAACCGTGTTGTTGTAATCTAAAATTTTTGTGCGTTTTTTTGACTCAGGTAATAGATACGCGCCGCGCATCATTTCATAAACAGTAATCGAGGCAATAGCAATATTTTTACTGTATAAATAAATTTTATCAACAACGGCTTGATTGGGTATTTCTTTTATTGGTTCTGAAATACTATTCGTGTCCAATAAATAAATTAATCGTCCCATTTAAATTCTCTTTCATTTACTGACTTTCTGTAATTATCAAAAATAGCGGTCTCTATATCAATAGGGTTTGATTCATATTGTTTGAGAAATTTTTTTAATGCTTCACCTGCTAAAATTGGTTCGGGATTTTCTGTTGTATTAGAATGGGTTGTTTTTTTAATTGCTGATACCCATTTCAACATTTCTTCAATAATTTCAGTGGGCAAATAATGAATTTCATTCATTAATTGGTTTTCTAATTCAATTCGAGTAGTCATTTTAGACTCCTAAATGGTAACTGATTTTTGAGTATTAAAAAGGAATTAAATTATTCTGCTTTTTTATATTTGCCGTATTCATTGCCGCGTAATTTAACCCATTCGGATTCGTCTTTCATTAAATCATCTAAATAGGCGATAAATTGTTGATACTTCTCTTTGATTTGTTCTACGGTGGTTTCTTTATTAGCATGGTATTAGGTTGATATATCACTAACGATAAAACTAATTCCATTTAGTAATTTCATCACTATGATAATTTCTAGTAGCATCTAAATATTGTTTTAAAGCCTCATCTGTAATACAGTCATTTTTTACAATAGAAGCTAGAAAATTAGCCGTAGGCTTTCTGTCATGCATTTTAGCTGTTGCCGTTCCTAGTGGTACTATAATATAGGCGTATTTTTCAAGATGTCTTCTTCGCTCCGAAAATGATTCACTGGCTATTGATATAATTTCATCTCCAGTATCGTAATATCCGTTACGAGTTTCATTACTATCAATATATTTACCATCATAGCATGTCGCGTTATCTGTAATAAAACTAGAATCAATACATCTCTCTATAGTTTTACCGCTGTTATCAACTACAACAAATGGTTGACTAGGTGCTATTAATAATACAAAGAAATTTTTATATACATACTCTTCATCTTTATAGATAATAAGTTGTTCAATGTCTAATTCTTCGTATTCACAAAACAACCATTTATTATTATCAAGCCGAACAAGAGGCTTATAGATATTATCACCGCCCGTCATATTCATATACCAAAATTCTTTTGCTAAACATTTAGTGTTAAAGTTATTAATGAATCGGCTAATTTCATTAGCCTCTTTGGTTTGATAAATATTTTCAATTTTTGGAAATGAACGTCGTATTGCATCATCAAAATCATCCATCTTTTGCATAATATCTCTTTGCGGTTTAGACTTTAACGTATTATCTATAAAATCTTTTATCTCTGAGATAGATTGAAACCTATTAGAAGAGTTATCTTGCAAACATTTTTGAACAATAGCATCTAGCCATTTTAGTTTTTCTGGTGAATCATGCTTAGAAAATTTAGTTCTATTTAAGCCACGAATAGTCTTACCTGTAAGATACCATTGAATAACTTGCCCAAGTGAATAAATATCAGCGGCATTGGTAATTTTTATTGTGCTATCCATTTGTTCGGGCGCACTAAAAGCATAATTGGCTAATCGTTCTTTTGGCTCTGTTTTTGATTCTTTGGGAAACTTATCCTCTGCAAACTGAGCAATGCCTAAATCACCTAGTACATACTTTTCTGCATTTTCATCATAAAAAATATTTTGCGGTTTAATATCTCTGTGAATAATATGATGTTTATGTAAATGTCCGATACCATTGGCTAAATCTAAAAAAAGTTTCCAACTTTTTGTGTGTTTTTCCTCTTCATTTTTTTCATGATGAATTGAGTTAATTGAATTTAAATTAGTTGCGTAACATTTCATAATAATAATGTAATACTTATTATTATTTAATTCTACTGCATCAAAATGATAAGTATCAACCACATTTATATGACTAGGGATTTGTGTTGCACAAAAATACTCGTCTTTAAAACGCTTTAATTTTTTATCGTCACCAGATGCTAAGAACTTTATTGCAAAATTAATATCAGACTTTTGAAATAATAGGACAATAATATTTCCGCCATTGCCGATGGATTTTTCATAGGAAAACTCGCCAATATCAGTTGTTAAAATCGGGCTTTTTTTGAAAAATTTATTAAGATTAAACTCAGTCATAATTTGAATTCCATAAAATTGTTTTAAGAGAAGTATTGTTTTAATAATTTACACATATTTCAACATTAAAATTCTTCTCTAATTGATTCAGTTTGTTCTGCCCTTTCAATTAAAAAATCTTCGCTTACTTTATGTTCACTTAAAAAGAAACTATCCCATGTATTTTCAACAGGGCATAAAATACGCTCTTCACCTTGTTTGCGAATAAATACTTTTTTTACCGTGTCATTAAAACGCGCTTCTTGGGGTAATAACACTGCTTGGGTGTTATGCGTCATAAAAATTGATGTTGCTTTCATTTTTTTCCTTAGATGAGTATTAAACAAAGAATAAATGTTTAATTAATTACGTTGCCATAAATTTATTTGTTGGATTAATAGCGCGGCGTTTATCAATGTAGCGGCAAATCATATTTGCCCTTAATAACAAGCCGTTATACAAGGGCGAATATAATTCGCCCCTACAATTAAATTACTATCAGCTTCTAATGCCAAAGTGTGTATTTCGTATTTGAATAATCTAGCAGATAATAGCAAAGCATTTTAAACACTTATCCTTTGATTCAAACTAATTATTTTTCTTGCTTTGTTTCACGGTGAACTAATGAGACATTAATGTCTTTACATGAAACATAATGAAACAAAACTGTAATTAGCCCTGTTTTATTGAAAACCGCTTTTAAGCCTTAACTACCTGTAAAAGCTATATGTTTATAGCTCTCAAACGCGCTGCTTGCTCTTGGCATAGCCCATGCTTATGTACAGACAAGCTAGCAACACCCACTGGTTAGCCTTTATTTGGAGAAAACTCATGCTATTTAAACAATTATTTGATGCTCAAACATGGACTTACACTTATCTTATTGCTGATTTAATCGCCAAAGAAGCGGTCATCATCGATCCTGTGAATACCCATATCGATACTTATATGCAGTTGCTTGATAAGTACGATTTGAGTTTGAAATATACTTTAGAAACCCATGTTCATGCCGACCACATTACCGCCAGTGGTCTGTTGCGGCAACGCACTGGCGCGCTGACGGCTGTACATCAATTCTGTGGAGCGCAAACCGCTGACGTGCAAATACAAGATGGCGATATTTTTGCCTTTGGTGATGTCGAATTACTCAAAGTGATAGCAACGCCGGGTCACACGCGTGGCAGTATTTCCTTTTTATGGCGCGACCGCCTGTTTACGGGTGATTCTTTACTTATCGGTGGTTGTGGGCGTACTGATTTTCAAGGCGGTGATGCGGGGGCGTTATATGACTGTATCACGCAACGTTTATTTACCCTGCCCGATGAAACATTAGTCTACCCCGGACATGATTATCAAGGGCTGTGGGTGAGTTGTATTGTGCAGGAACGCACCAGCAATCCGCGTTTGGCTCATAAAACGCGTGATGAATTTATCGAGATTATGGCAAATTTAAACCTGCCCAAACCGCGTTTAATCGATGAAGCCGTACCTGCTAATCGTTATTGCGGTTTAGATGAAAATGAACGCCAAGACGCAGTGGCTCAGCGCGACACCGCTCGTCCTATCCGTCAGGAAAACACGACTCAAAGCTTAGTTGAGCAAGCAAAACAAAACATTACCGAAATCAGCGTGACCACAGCACGGCAACTCATCGTTGAAGGCAATATCAACGTGTTAGATGTGCGCGAAGCTAGCGAATACGCCGATGGGCATATCAATGACGCGCTGTTATTACCACGCGGCGTATTAGAATTTAAAATCGCGCAAAGCCCCTCATTAGCCGATAAATCCAAAGCGGTTTTGGTTTATTGCAGAACGGGGGGACGTTCAGCATTAGCGGCGCAAACTCTGCAACAATTAGGCTATACCAATGTGTTATCAATGGCGGGTGGCTTTGAAGCGTGGCAAAAAATGCTCTAATTTTGGTTGACTTAAAAAAAGACTAGGTTCATGGTAAAAGGCGCGAGGCGAAACTATAGTGTCATGGTTTTGCCCTGCGTTATTTAGCGAGGCGTTATATAGAATTTTCCTATTAATACAATTAATTTCTATTAACCCTTGCCATTTAATTATTACCACCTGTTATTTTTTAATTCATAAAAACCAGAGAGGAATGTTTCATGTCACAACATCATACCCTATTAATTATTGGCGGCGGCGCGGCGGGTATTGCCGTTGCTAATACCTTGCGCAGACAAGATGCTAAAATCGATATTGCCATTATCGAGCCTTCAGACAAGCATTATTATCAACCGGGTTTTACTATTATTGGCGGCGGCGCGTATACTTTAAAACAAGCCACTAAAAATGAAGCCGATTTAATTCATCCCAGTATTAAATGGATTAAAGACTATGCCGATAGTTTTAATCCCGATAATAATAGTGTTACTTTGCGTTCAGGTGAAGTAATTACTTATGATTATTTAGTGGTTTGCCCCGGCCTACAATTAGATTGGTATAAAATTGAGGGATTAAGCGAAACCTTGGGTAAGAATAATGTGTGCAGTAATTATTCCCCAGAAACGGCTGAATATACTTGGGCATGTATTCAAAAAACTAAAGTAGGCACAGCGATTTTTACTCAGCCACCCATGCCCATTAAATGCGCGGGCGCGCCACAAAAAATTGCTTATTTAGCCGCTGATAGATTCCGTAAAGCGGGTATTTTAAAAGATATTAATGTGGCGTTTTATACGGCCACCCCCAGTATTTTTGGCGTGCCTTTTTTTGCCAAAGCTTTAATGAAAGTGATTACCGAATACGGTATTAAAGCGCATTTTAATCATAATCTCATTGCTATTGATGGTAATACCAAAACCGCCACTTTTGAAATGACCGACAGCGCGGGTAATAAAAACCAAGTGATTAAAAACTTTGACATGATTCATGTCACCCCGCCGCAAAGCGCGCCCGATTTTATTAAACAAAGTCCATTAGCTAATGCCGCTGGTTGGATTGATGTCAATGAACGCAGTTTACAGCACAATAAATATCCCAATATTTTTAGTTTAGGTGACGCGGCGGCAACTTCTAATGCTAAAACAGCCGCCGCCGTGCGTAAACAAGTTCATACTGTGGTTGATAATATCAGTTATTTAATGGCTAATTCAGCGGTAAAAGAAACTTATGACGGTTATGGCTCGTGTCCATTAACCACTTCATTAAATACTGTAATGCTGGCTGAATTTAGTTATGGCGGTAAAGTCACCCCTTCATTTCCATTGTTAGACCCGCGTAAAAGTCGCGCTATTTGGTGGTGGGGAAAAACGACAGGCTTTCCTTGGTTATATTGGCATTGGATGTTAAAAGGTTATCGTTTTGATATTGCCCATAAAGCCTCTTATGCCGAAAAACTGGTTAATGAAGATAATGCTTAATTAATCGGTTTATATTAGGAGTTCAA
>JBAQSX010000092.1:0-26141 GCA_049296695.1 Methylococcaceae bacterium
GTGCTAAACTGTGATTGCAATAGATACCAATATATTGGTGCGTTTGTTAGTGAATGACGCTGATTCCCAAATACAAGTGAATTTAGCTAAAGCGTTACTAAACCGCAAACTGTACAAATTAAAATGGTTTGGGTATTAGAAACAGCTTACCATTTTAATAAATTAGCGGTGATAGTGGCATTAAAACATTTGCAAAAAACCGCGTGTTTTGTTTTGCAAAATAAAACACAATTTGATACCGCACTAGCAATATTTGAAAATAACATAGCTGATTTTTCTGACTATCTTATTTTATCGAATTGTTTAGAAAGTCATCACGAGTTATTCACATTCGACAAAAAACTGGCACGATTTAAAACAGTACAATTGTTAAAAAAATAATTATTAAACCTAAAAACATACAGTTAAGCAATTAACTGAGGGTTTTTAATGTCCGTACTTAATTGGACAAAAGTGATGTATAATCCCCCATTATTTTTTCTAAGTTTTTAGTTTGACTTCTCTTATGGCGCAGTTTTTTGAAATACACCCCCAAAATCCACAATTACGTCTAATTCATCAGGCAGTAAAAATTATTGAAAATGGCGGCGTAATTGCCTATCCGACCGATTCTTCTTACGCGCTAGCCTGCCGTATTGGCGACAAACAAGCCTTAACTAAAATCTGCCGCATTCGCCAACTCGATGATAAACATAACTTTACTTTAGTCTGCAAAGATTTAGCCCAAGTCTCTAATTTCACCAAAATAGGTAATGAGGCGTATCGTTTAATTAAAACTTTAACGCCGGGACCATTTACTTTTATTTTAGAAGCCACTAAAGAAGTGCCGCGTTTATTACAACATCCTAAGAAAAAAACTATTGGTGTACGCATACCTAATCATCGCGTCACCCAATTATTATTACAAGAATTAGGCGAAGCTTTATTTAGTTCAACCTTAGTATTACCTAATGATACTGAGGCTTTAAATGACCCTTATGAGATTCGGCAACGTTTAGAACATGAATTAGATTTAATTATTGATGCGGGTATAGTAGAACACGAACCCACGACTATGATTGAAATATCAGCGCAGGGTGCAGAAATTATTCGACAAGGCAAAGGACTCGCGCTTATGTTGAGTAATCTTTAAATAAAACTTGAATAATGGAATTGCAATGGATAATTTAAGCTTAGGACAACGTATTATAGTTTGGTTATTACCTGTGGTATTTGCCATTACTGTTCATGAAGTCGCCCACGGCTGGGTTGCCAAAAAATTAGGTGATAATACCGCCTCAATGCTAGGACGATTAACTTTAAATCCTATTAAACATATAGACCCTATTGGTACATTATTAATACCGGGGCTGTTATTATTAACAGGCACAGGCTTTATTTTTGGCTGGGCAAAACCCGTACCTGTGGATGGACGCAATTTTAAAAAGCCCTTGCATGATATGGCATTAGTCGCAATTGCAGGCCCTGCGTCTAATTTATTAATGGCAATCGCGTGGGCATTAATTGCCCGATTAGGTGTTATTGCTAATAGTGAATTTGTTTCACCGCCATTAATTAATATGGGTATGGCGGGGATTTCCATTAACCTTGTATTATGTTTGCTTAACTTATTACCCATTCCGCCTTTAGATGGTAGCCGAGTATTAACAGGTTTATTACCTTCGCGTTTAGCATGGCAATATAATCAATTAGAACGCTACGGTTTTATGATTTTATTGATATTACTATTTACAGGTTTATTAAATGTGATTTTAGAATATCCGCTGTATTATCTACAGCAAGTCTTTTTTGCTATTGCTGGTTTATGAAAAAATTAGGAGTGCAAGCTTTGCTTGCACGTCCATTAATTTAAAAGACTAATAGACATACAATTGGAAACCAAGGTGCAGATACATCCCGCTACCCAAGCCGCCGCCTTTGCTTTAGTTAATGGCGCACCGTTTTATAATTTGCCCGATGATTTATATATTCCAAGCGATGCGTTAGAAGTCTTATTAGATACTTTTGAAGGGCCATTAGATTTATTATTGTATTTAATTAGAAAACAAAACTTAGATATTGTCCAAATACCCATAGCCACCATTACCAAACAATATATTGCCTATATTGATACATGGACAACTTTAAATATGGAGCTTGCCGCTGATTATTTAGTAATGGCGGCTTATTTGGCAGAAATAAAATCAAAAATGTTATTGCCCAGAGAACATACTAATGAAGCCCAAGAAGAAGACCCCAGAGCGGAATTAATTAGGCAATTACAAGAATACGAACGTATTAAAACAGCCAGTGAATACTTAGATGAATTACCCCGTTTAGAACGTGATATATTTACCGTTAATGCGGATACATCGGCTCTGCAAGTTAATAGAATTTATCCTGATGTGCAATTAAGTGATTTACTAGACGTTTTGCAAGATGTTTTAAAACGCGTTGAACAATATAGCCATCATCGGGTTATAAAAGAACCTTTATCGGTACGCGAAAGAATGTCGGCGATTTTAGATACTTTGCGCTATGTAGATAATTGTTTATTTGAACAGTTATTATTACAAAAAGAAGGACGACACGGTGTAGTAGTTTCTTTTTTAGCAATTTTAGAACTTGCAAAAGAAGAATTGATTGAGATTATTCAATTAGAACCTTTTGGGCAATTACGCATTCGCAATATTTGCATTGTAGAGCAGTAATTAAATTTGTATTTTTTGCATCACATCGGCAGTGCCTCTAATTGGAATTCAAACCTAGGTTTGAACTCCGAAAGGTTTAATATTAATTAGCTTACTTTTTTGATGCACCACCCATTTATCGTTTATAAATAAAACCTTGGATATTAAAAAAATAGTAGAAGGCATTTTATTTGCCGCTAATAAAACCATGACTTGTAAACAAATACAACAAGTCTTTCCCGAATTAGAACAACCCGACACAGCAGAAATTCGCACAGCGATTGTTGCTATAATGGAAGATTATAAATACCGCGCTATTGAATTAAAAAAAGTGGCGGGGGGTTATCGTTTTCAAGTCAAAGCTGAATTATCGCCTTGGGTGTCACGTTTATTTGAAGAGCGTCCCCCTAAATATTCACGCGCTTTATTAGAAACTTTAACTATTATTGCCTATCGTCAACCCGTCACTCGAGCCGATATTGAAAATATTCGCGGCGTTAGTTTAAGTTCGAGTATTATGCAAACTTTATTAGAACGCGAATGGATACGCGTAGTGGCGCGTAAAGACACCCCCGGGCGGCCGGGTTTATATGGCACGACTAAGCATTTTTTGGATTATTTTAATTTAAACAGCTTAAGTGATTTGCCCAGTTTTGCCTTTGCTACAGGACAGCAATTTGATTTAAATACCATCTTAGACGAAGATATTCAAGAATCACACCCTGCTATCGATGAAGATAGCGACACCTTAGACGAATAAATACTTAAGTAAAATGCAGCTCACTAAAATAATAACAAAAACTAGCCCCGTGGTTTCAACATCGGCAACCGAACTAGGCGAACGTGTTCAAAAAGTCTTAGCGCGTGGCGGGGTTGGCTCGCGCCGTGAAATTGAACGTTGGATAAACGAAGGTCGCCTCAAAATCAACGGCAATACCGTTACTTTAGGAACGCGTTTGCAAGTGGGCGACCATTTGCAAATTAATGATAGAGTCGTGCATTGGGAAAAATTTGCCGAACAAGCCACCCGTGTTTTGCTTTATCACAAACCCACAGGTGAAGTGGTCACGCGTCACGACCCACAAGGCAGACCCACAGTATTTACCCAAATGCCCGAACTGATTACGGCGCGGTGGATTGCAGTCGGACGCTTGGACATTAATACCTCAGGTTTATTATTACTGACCAATAACGGCGAATTAGCCAATCGTTTAATGCACCCTTCTAGTGAAGTAGAACGTGAATACGCGGTACGCATTTTAGGCGAAGTACCTCCCGCGACCTTGGAACGCTTGCAACAAGGCGTAGAACTCGAAGACGGTTTAGCCAGTTTCAAAGAAATCCATTTTATGGGCGGTGAAGGGGCAAACAAATGGTACAACGTGATTGTCAGTGAAGGCCGTAATCGCTTAGTGCGTCGTTTATGGGAATCCCAAGCGGTCACTGTGAGCCGTTTAATGCGGGTGCGCTATGGACCGATTGTTCTGCCTGAATACCTACGCGCTAAACATCATTACGAACTGAACGCTAAAGAATTAGCGTTATTGTTTGAATTTGCAGGTATGGCCGTTGAACCCCCCGTCGCCGCGTCCACACCGAGTAAATCGGAAACTAAACCCCGAACCGCAAAAAAGCGAAGTTCTGCGCGTGACTGAATTAATAACACCTTTGCCACAATTAGGCTGGCGCGAATGGGCGGCTTTGCCTGACTTAAACATCGCGCTCATCAAAGCTAAAATCGATACAGGTGCGCGTTCTTCAGCCCTCCATGCTTTTACCATAGAACCCTATCGTAAAGGTGGCGGGCGTTGGGTGATGTTTGCGATTCATCCCAAACAAAAGCGCGATGACACAGTGCTTGAATGCCATGCACCTATAAAAGATAGACGTTTAGTCATGGATTCAGGTGGTCACAAACAACGTCGTTATGTTATTGAAACGCCCTTATTATTAGGCTCATCATTATTTAATATTGAAATGACCCTAACCAATCGTGACAGTATGTCTTTTAGAATGCTTATCGGACGCACAGCTTTAAAAAACCGTTTTTTGGTTAATTCAAGCGCGTCTTATTTACAGGGTAGACCACAATTATTAAAAACGATAAAATAATATCGTTTTAAATCCACTTTTAATAAATTATAGAATAATGATAAAAATACTTACTGTATTTGGTACGCGCCCAGAGGCGATAAAAATAGCACCTTTGGTTAAATTATTGAGTAAAGAAACAACGATTGATGCCCGAGTTTGTATTACTGCGCAACATCGACAAATGTTAGATCAAGTATTAGATTTATTTGAAATAAGCCCAGAGTATGATTTAAATATCATGCGTCCTAGTCAAACCCTTTCTAGTATTACTACCGATATACTACAAGGTATTGAACCTATATTAACTGAATTTAAACCTGATTTAGTTTTAGTACATGGTGATACCTCAACGAGTTTTTGTACTACTTTAGCGGCTTTTTATCAACGCATTGCCGTAGGACATGTTGAAGCGGGTTTGCGTACAGGTAATTTATATTCACCCTATCCAGAAGAAGCAAATCGTAGATTAACTGGTGTTTTAGCTAAATTACACTTTTCACCAACTCAACAATCCGCTAATAATTTATTAGCTGAAGGGGTAAATAAAGACAACGTTTTTATTACTGGTAATACTGTAATTGATGCATTATTATGGGTAAAACATAAATTAGATAACGATGAAAAACTCAAACAAAATTTACAACAACAATTTACATTTTTGCGCGATAATGCGCGTTTAGTATTAATTACTGGGCATAGACGCGAAAATTTTGGTGATGGTTTTGAACGTATTTGCCACGCTATTGCTAGTTTAGCTATTAGTTTTCCTGATACTGATTTTTTATATCCTGTACATTTAAATCCTAATGTACGCGAACCTGTCAATCGATTATTAAATAATGTATCAAATGTTTATTTAATTGAACCACAAGATTATTTACCCTTTGTTTATTTAATGATCAGAGCCACTATTATTTTAACTGATTCAGGCGGTATTCAAGAAGAAGCCCCCTCATTAGGTAAACCTGTATTAGTGATGCGTGACACCACCGAAAGACCTGAAGCTGTTGACGCGGGTACAGTGCAATTAGTTGGCACTAATAGCCAAACTATTATTAATGCTGTAACTGAATTACTAAACAATACTGACGCTTATAATCGTATGAGTTTTGCCCATAATCCTTATGGTGATGGCAAAGCTAGTGAACGTATTATTACTATTATTAAAAATACCTTATTCAATTAGATTTATGAAAAAAACAACTTTAAATACCGTATCAGTGATTGGTTTGGGTTATATTGGTTTACCCACAGCGGCAATGTTTGCTTCGCGTAAATTAAACGTAATAGGTGTAGATATTAATCAATACGCCGTAGATACTATTAATCAAGGTAAAATTCATATTGTTGAACCCGAATTAGACATGATTGTTCATGCCGCTGTGGTTGAAGGTTTTTTACGCGCTACGACTAAACCCGAAGCCGCCGATGCCTTTTTAATTGCCGTACCCACACCCTTTAAAGGTAATCATGAACCTGATGTTAGTTATGTACAAGCCGCCGCAGAGTCGATTGCGCCCGTATTAAAAACAGGCGATGTGGTAATTTTAGAATCTACCTCACCCGTAGGGACAACAGAGCTATTATTACACTGGTTAGCCACTGCGCGTCCTGATTTAGGTTTTCCGACTATCGCCGCAGAAACCGCTATTGATGTCAATATTGCTTATTGCCCAGAGCGCGTATTACCGGGGCATGTCGTGCGTGAATTAGTCGAAAACGATCGCATTATTGGCGGCTTAACTGAAAGCTGTTCTAAAAAAGCCGTTGAGGTTTACAGCGTATTTGTTGAAGGGCAGTTATTAATTACTAATGCGCGTACTGCTGAAATGAGCAAATTAACCGAAAACTCGTTTCGTGATGTTAATATTGCCTTCGCTAATGAATTATCATTAATTTGTGATAAATTAAAAATTAATGTTTGGGAATTAATTAAATTAGCTAATCATCATCCCCGCGTTAATATTTTGCAACCCGGTTGTGGTGTCGGTGGACATTGTATTGCTGTTGACCCTTGGTTTATTGTTGATAAAACCCCCGATGAGGCGCGTTTAATTCGCACTGCAAGGGAAGTGAATGATTATAAACCACATTGGGTATTGCATAAACTCAATGAAACTATTGATACGATTATTAATACAGGACGTGATTTAAATTCAATTAAAGTCGCTTTTTTAGGCTTAGCTTTTAAACCCAATATTGATGATTTGCGTGAAAGCCCCGCTTTAGAAATTGCTCAGCATTTTGCGACTCAAAGTAGTAATAGCCTTTTATTAGTAGAACCCAATATTGAAACTCTACCCAATAGTCTTGCGCAACATTGTTTAGTTTCTTTAGATATAGCCCTAGAACAAGCCGATGTCATTGTGCTATTAGTTAATCATCGTGAATTTTCGGGTTTAAAAAACAAAATTAACACCAATCAATATTTGGTTGATGTTATTGGTATTGATTTTATTTAAAGTAATTATTAGGCAAAATAGCATGACTACATTAGTAAGCCCCGTTGATATTAGCGACAAAATTACCGATGCTTATTATGGCAAGATGGGTGAGTTGTTTATGCGTGAAACGCAACAGCGTATTCATTGGATATGTAATTATATTCAAGGTAAAAATATTCTCGATGTGGGTTGTAGTCAAGGAATACTGCCTATTTTATTAGCGCGTGAAGGATTTTTTGTAACGGGTTTAGATGCTAATCCAAAATCCATTGAAGATGCTATCGCTTATCTTGCTAATGAGCCTTTACATGTACAGCAAAAAATTAACTTTATTAATGATGATTTTTTGTCTTATAAGCAGCAAACATTTCAAGCCGATACTCTTGTTATGAGTGAGGTGTTAGAACATTTATTACAACCACAGCGTTTTATAGAAGCCGCCGCCCTTTCTCTTGTCGAGCAAGGGCGATTAATTATTACGATACCTTTTGGTATTAATGATTTTATCGATCATAAACATACTTTTTATTTATTAGAACCTTATCAATTAATTGCCCGTTATTTTGATATTGTTGCTATTAAAATATTAGGAAAATGGTTAGGTCTTGTAGCAACGCGCCGCGCTCATCCTATAGAAACTTTAGATGAATATTATTTAAGTAATACTCAAATTGCTGAATTAGAAACGGCTTTTTTTCAAATTGAACGCCGCTTGCGTGATGATTTAAGTACAACTCAAAAAGAAGTACGCGAGGTTAAGCAAAAATATCAAACCGTTAGTGGTGATTTAGCGGCTTTAAAACAGCAACAACTTAAATTAGAAGCGGCGCAATTAGCTAACCTGCGCATGCAAGAACAGCAACATTATAAAAACTTGGTAGTCGTAGAAAAACACAGTCTGCAAGTTGAAACCGAACTTAAAATAAAAGACCTGCAATTACAAAATACCACGCAACATTTGCAACAACTCGGTGATGAACTGAGTGTTTTGCGTGAACGTTTGTTATTAGAACAAGCTAATAAATTACAAGCAGAACAAGATGCCAAGCAACAAAATGCTGAATTAACACAAGGTCAGGCTTTACTTGTTCAAACGCAAACGCAATTACAACAAGCGCAATTACAACAAGCGTTAATCGAACAACAACTCCACCAAAGCCAAGAGGCTTTAACTCAATTAAAGACTGAATTTAGCAATACTCAACAACAACTAAAACAACAACAAGCCGAGCAATTACAAGTAGAACAATATGCTAAACAACAAAGTGCTGAATTAACACAAAGCCAAGCTTCACTTGTTCAAACGCAAACGCAACTACAGCAAGAGCAATTAGCAAAATCATTAATTGAGCAACAATTCTATCAAAGCCAAGAGACTATAATTCAGTTACAGGCTGAATTTATTGATAGTCAACAACAACTAAAACAACAGCAAGCTGATAAATTACAAATAGAGCAACAAGTTGATTATGTTAATACTGAATTGGCTCAGGTTAATGAGGCATTGCAACAAGCCTACTCGCAACTTGAACAGCATCAACAAATTAGCTCTGAATTGACTGCCTTAAAGCAACAATATCAACAAAATCTTGATGAGTTACACGCAACGCAACAACGTTTGCAAAACGTTGAAGCCTCTCTGAATAATCAACATAATGCAACCACACAGCGTTTAAACCAAACAGAGAAAAAATTAGAACAAGCCATGCGCGATGTTGCGCGTGCTGATGAACGGTCGGCTCGTGTTAAAGGTACGTTATCTTATCGTTTGGGCAATGAAATTGTAATGCGTAGTGATTCAGTGATAGGTTTACTGACTCTGCCTAGTGCTTTATTAAACACTTATAAAAGTTTCAAACGTGAGCGCGGCACTGGACAAACTCATAAACTTATCAACGTAGCTACAAAAACCACCACATTGCCAGCCTCGAAAAAACGATACGCTAGCATCCAAGCTTTAGAATATCCACAAGCCAATTTTGCGCGTTTGTTTCATGCCGAACATATTGATAAACAACAAGAGCATCAAGCGTGGCTAAACCTAGAACAACCCAAAACCTTGAGTCTGCCCGTAGCCAATAGTGGCGAAATTATCGTAATGCTCCAACTCGAAGGCGTAAGCGCAGAAACGCTCCGCGATAATGCCAGTCTGGTGAGCTTAGAATTTCTCAATGCCCAGAACAGTGTTTGCGAACTCAACGATATTGTTTTGCCGCATTCAAAAACAGTAGGTTCTTATTTGTACTTAGCCGATGCGCCACAACGACAAACCATTGCATTGCATTGCCCTGTGCCTACTAATGCCAGTCAATTACGTTTAAACTTCCAAAAATGGACAGCGACCAGTCCACGCTACCTTAATAATAAAATAGATTATCTCAACTTAAAATATGGTATTAGCGTTATCGTACCTTCATATAAAGGTGAAAAAACCATAATACGTTGTTTAGAATCTTTATATAAACAAAGTTTAGATAAAAATCTTTATGAAGTGATTATCGTAATTAATGGCGAACCTGATAATAGCGTACAATTAATTAATGAATATATCACTAAACACAAAAAGCTAGTTATTAAATTACTTATTTTAAAAGAAGCTGGCGCGAGTTTAGCGCGAAATACCGCCGCATCGCATATTAATTATAATTATAGCGTCTTAGTGGATGATGATGATTGGATATCAGAAAACTATTTACAAGCTTTACTAAAAGCGACTGCAACATGCGATATACCTGTCGCTTTTATACACGATGTGCATGATAGTGGATTTGTTGATACGCATAATAGCATTAATAAACAAATAGAAAATGCCAGTAATCAAGGTAAAAATGAATATCATGATCTATCTATGGTTTTGACTATAAACGCCTGTAAATTATTTCCTAGTCGCATTTGGTTACAAGTTGCTTTTAATGAAAGCTTAAAAAGCGGTGAGGATGTGGTTTTTTGGAGTGATATTATTGCCAAATTTAAACCACGTTGTATGCCCCTAGCCGTTAAAACGGGTGCTGTTTATTTTAGATATTTAAAACAAAATTCAGTATCTCGTCAAAGCATGAGTTTTGATTTTCATGTATTACAACGTCTTGATGTCATTGAGGGTTTAAATACTATTATTACTCAGACTGAAGATGAGACTATTAAAAAATTTATTACCTCAAAAATTAATGCCCAAAGTCGTTTTATTTCGCAGTTTTTAACAGAAGAACCTTCTCAACGCCACACCGTTATTGATACTATTCAACAAAGAAAAATCTATAGTTTCCCTTTTGAATTACTCAATAAAAATCAAGCCAGCACCTTAGTCATTGCTTATTGTTTTCCGCCTTATGTTGATACTAGCGGTATTGTAGTGGCAAAACGCTTGCGCGAAGCCGCAGATATTGTTGACGTGGTTTATAATGATATGTGTAGTGTGCGTAAATCAGATAAATCATTAAATTATTTAATTGCTGATTTAATTGATACTCGGCTTTTAATTAAAAGTCCATCAAGTTTTGGTAACTGGCGTGGTATTGAAAGTTTTACTCAACAAGGTTTTGAACGCATCCTACAGTTACAACAACGTAAAGAGAGTTCTTATAAAACAATTTATAGTCGGGTATTATGGCCTGCGTCAAATTTTTTAGCCTATCTTTGCAAACAAGATATGCCTCAAGCGCAATGGCAAGCTGAGTTTTCAGACCCTGTTTTAATTGATATTCACGGTAAAGAACGTCAGGGTGAATTAGAACATACTTGGCTATCAAATCACGGTGTAATTGAGGCGTTACAACAGCAAAACTTACCAATACCCTCAAACAATAATTTATTTTTTTGGTGTGAATATTTAGCTTATTGTTTTGCCGACCAATTGATTTTTACTAATAAAAATCAATTGGAATATATGCTGTTAGTATTTCCTATTAAAGAAATAGAGGCTTTAATTCGTCAAAAAGCAGTAATTAAACCACAGCCTACCTTGCCTGATAGTTATTATCACTTATCCAATACCAGTCAAGTCGTCAATCCAGAAACCATTAATCTGGCTTATTTTGGTTCATTTTATGAAACGCGGGGTATTAGCGATATTTTTGCCGCTATTGCCACATTAAATACTGAAGCGCAACAGAAAATAAAATTATATATTTTCACTAATCAATTAGATGAAGTGCAACAAGCCAGTATTACTTATCATATTGAAGCCTGTATTGAAGCGCGTCCTTATGTGGGCTATTTAGAGTTTTTAGCCGTCACTAAACAGTTTGATTGTTTAATTGTCAATGATGCCGAAACCTTAGGTACTAAAGAATTTAATCCTTATTTGCCTTCAAAATATAGCGATTATTTAGGCTCAGGTATGCCAATTTGGATTCTATATGAACAAGGCAGCATATTAAGTCAGATGGATGTTTATGCTTATCGTTCTGAGATTGCCAATATTGAAGCCATCACTCAAGTTCTTAAAGATATTAAAAAAGTTATAAGCTGACTTAATCTTTTGTTAATTAGTGTAGTTTTCAATAGCCTTTGGTTGCAGAATTTTCTATTTAATCAATGACCGTATTATCCTAGCTTGAATAACTTCAAAGCTAGGATAAAACTTTGTAACTAAAACCTGTGTAAAACATTATATTTAACTCGAGGTATTTATGAAAGTCATTGGGTTTATTATCATTACCCTATTAGCTATTATAGGGTTTAATGCTCAAGCTTTTGAAGTTTACGGATTTATTCCCTACAAAGCTTATATTGAAAATGGTCAGTTGCAACAAAATAGAATTCCTGTTGAATATTTTGCTAAATATGGCATTAAAAGAATCAATGTTGTTTATGAACAGCATTTATTAGATTATCCTCAAGGTGATAAAAGCCAAGCGATGATTAATGATGATAAAATCAAACAAGTCGCTCAAGATAATCTCAAACAAGCCGCAGTACCTATTTCTTTAGATTTAGAAGGTTGGAATCGTTTTGATACCCAAAATACCCCAGCGCAAATTCTGCAAGTGGTACAAAAATTTAAAGCTTACAATAACGTAGCCCCTGTGGGTTTATATGCCACCGTACCGCAAAATACTTACGGTTGGCAAGCCGATATTAATGAACGTTTTGATGCTTTAAATGCTACTTATGCCGATGTAGCCGCTAGTGTCGATTATTTCAGTCCGTCGCTGTATAACTATCATCACCAAGATAATGAAACTTGGAAACAGGGCGCGATTTATAATATTCAAGCCAGCCGTCGTTATTCACCTAATAAAAAGGTAATACCTTATATTACCCCTGAAATTTATAATCCTGATAAAAGCACTAGCTGGCTTAGTTATGAGGAAATGTTATTTAGATTAAATACGTTACTCGAATTAGGTGCGGATGGCTGTATTATTTGGACAAGTAGCCAAACTCATGATGACCAAGGTAATCCACCTGTATTTGACCCCGATAATGGCTGGTCAAAAGCAATAGTGGATTTTTCAAAAAACCTACAACTCCATTAAACTGTGATACTTTTATATTGTAAGTATTTATTGATAAGCAATTTATGAGACGATTATTAAATATTAGCACATTAATAAAACGTCCTCCGACATTGCAAGGTAAGCACGCAAATTTAAAAATTGCCTTAATTTCAGATGAATTAACCCGTTCTTGCTTAGCACTTGAATGTCAATTACGTCATGTTACGCCATTAAATTATAAATGGGTGTTAAAAACTTGGAAGCCTGATTTATTATTAGTTGAATCAGCATGGCAAGGTTTTTTTAACGCGTGGAAATACAAAATAGCCGATTATCCCGATTATCCCGAACGTAATAATAATAAACTAAAACACTTAGTCAATTACGCAAAAGAGAATCGTATTCCTACCGTATTTTGGAATAAAGAAGATAGCGTCCATTTTAAACGTTTTATCGATAGCGCGGTATTGTTTGATTATATCTTTACCGTAGATGCAAATTGTATTCCGCGCTATCAGCAATATACTCAAGTGCCTGTAAATAGTTTGTTATTTGCAGTGCAACCCGCTATTCATTATCCAGTAACTACCCCTTATAAACAACATCGTGCTTGTTTTGTCGGTAGTTATAGTCATCATGTTCATGATCGCCGTCGTTATTGGCAAGACATGTTTTTTAATAGTTGCAACGAAATAGGCTTAACGGTATTTGACCGTAATTCTTCGCGCCGCTCTACTAATTATCGTTATCCTAATATGCCGTGGCTAACTCTGCAAAATAGTGTGGCACATGAAAAAACGGCGGCAATTTACCGAGATTATATGGTGTCTTTAAATGTTAATACTATTGAAGATTCACAAACCATGTTTTCACGACGTTTAATTGAAATTTTAGCCTGTGGTAGTTTAGCGGTGACTAATCCTGCTTTATCGGTAGATTATTATTTTAAAGAGTATTGTCTAGTGATTCATTCAGAAGAGCAATTGCGTGATTTATTTGCAGAGCTAAAATACGGTTTGCGCCCTATTGATATTGAACGCGCTAAAGCGGCGGCTGATTATGTATTAAAAGAACATACTTGGTCACATCGTTTAACTGAAATTTTGCGAGTGATTTCTTGAAACGTTTTGCTATTTTCAATCGGGGTTTATATCGCTTATCGCCCCTTTTAACTAAGTTATTAGAAGCTGAAATTATTTCAGTTAGCTTAATTACCCCTAAAAATATTAACGCCACCTTAGGTTGGGGTAATAGTCCTTATGCCAATCGTGCTAAAAAAACAGCAAAAAAATTAAATATCCCTTTTATTGCCTTAGAAGATGGTTTTTTACGTTCGGTGGAATTAGGTAATAAAGAACCGCCCTTATCGATAGTAATCGATGATACGGGTATTTATTATGACGCGACTACGCCTTCACAATTAGAAGATTTAATTAAAAGTAATTATTCTATTCAACAACAGCAACGCGCTAAAGCATTACAAAACCTATGGCAACAAGCGCGAGTTTCTAAATACAACCACACCCGCGAATTACCCAGCCTTACTGAAATTAATCAGTATAAACCTTATGTTTTAGTGGTCGATCAAACCTTAGGTGACGCTTCTATTCGTTATGGTTTAGCGAATGCACAGAGTTTTCAGTTTATGCTAGAAACTGCCTTGCAAGAAAATCCCGATTGTAAAATTATTTTAAAAGTCCATCCCGATGTTATTGCCAAACGCAAACGCGGACATTTTGATTTAGCGCAATTAAATAATAATCCACGCATTATTATTATAGGTTTAAATAGTCATCCTGTACGATTAATTGAATATGCTAAAGCAATTTATGTAGTCACTTCACAAATGGGTTTTGAAGGCTTATTGTGGAATAAAAAAGTGCGTACTTTTGGCATGCCTTTTTATGCAGGTTGGGGGTTGACTGAAGATGAATTAATACCCCCCTCACGGCGTTATCCTATCCCTTTAGAAAATTTAATTTATGCGGCATTAATTGCGTATCCACGTTATCTTGACCCAGAAACTCAGCAACGTTGTGAAGTAGAAGCTTTAATTACATGGATGGCATTGCAACGAAAAATGCGTGAACGTTTTGCCATGAATATAGTGGCTTTAGATTTTTCTCGGTGGAAACAAAAAATTGTTACTGATTTTTTGCAAGGCAGTCATATTGATTTTTTAGACACTACTAAAAATGTTATTCCTCAAAATATTGATACGCTTTTAATTTGGGGATATAAAACTACACTACCTGAAAACTTAGTTATTAACAATATTTTACGTCTTGAAGATGGCTTTATTCGTTCAGTAGGTTTAGGTGCGGATTTAATTAGACCTTTATCGTGGGTAATTGATGAACGTGGTATTTATTATGATGCCACCGCGCCATCGGATTTAGAAGTTATTTTACAAACCACAGAATTCGATAAAAGCTTATTAATTAGAGCTAAACAACTACGCGAATGTTTAGTTAATTTTGGGATTACTAAATACAATTTAACGGCTAGTGATTCTTTAAAACAATTAATAGATACTTTACAAACAATTAAACAGACAATTATTTTAGTTGTAGGGCAAGTAGAATCCGATGCTTCATTGCATTATGGCGCACCTGTTATTAAAACCAATTTAGCTCTTTTGCAAGCGGTGCGCCAACAATATCCACACGCTTATATTTTATATAAGCCCCATCCTGATGTGGTCGCAGGCTTGCGTAAAGGTGGTATTGATGAACAACACAGTATTGATTATTGCGATAAACTGATTATTAATATTGCTATGGCCGAGTTATTAACCTTAATAGATGAAGTCCATACCATGACTTCACTGACGGGTTTTGAGGCATTATTGCGCGGTAAAAAAGTGGTTTGTTATGGCAGACCTTTTTATTCTGGCTGGGGTTTAACTGAAGATAGTTTACCTAAAATAACAAGGCGGACACGTCAATTAAGTTTAGATGAACTTGTCGCTGGAACATTAATTCTTTATCCGACTTATGTGAGTCAAACTACGCATCAATTTACTACCCCTGAACGGGTTTTAAATGAATTACTGGTATGGCGTGATAACAAACAAGTTGCGTTACCGTGGTGGCGTAAAATTTTTCGGCAATTTTTAAGTTTTTATGCACTTTAGTAGCGTTAATCAATAATTAACATTACCCAAAGTTTAGAAATATCCACAACAAGCGTATCTAATAAAAGCTTTTTTAGTATTTCTTTCAAATTATCGTTTTAATAAACTGCTTTATATTTTTGCAGACGATTCTATTTATGGAAGCCGTTTTTACTGTATTTAATGAACTACATTTAACTATATTAATTTATCACTATCTTTATTAAGCATTATGTATCTCAACGATTTATTAAAAAACTACAATCATTATCCTCATCATTTAATTATTAAGGGTTTAGCTTTAGATAGTCGTGAAATAAAACAAGATTATTTATTTATTGCCTTAGCAGGGGCAAAACAACACGGTTTAACACATTTAAATCAAGCAATAACTAATGGCGCAATCGCTGTCATTTATGATGCCAATACTATTAACGCGCCAGCTTGCACTCTTCCTTTAATTCACATTGAAAATCTTAATGAAAAACTAGGCGATATTGCCGCGCAGTTTTATGAGCATCCATCACAAACATTAACCGTTATTGGCATTACAGGCACTAACGGTAAAACCTCATGCAGTCAGTTTTTGGCACAAATTTTAGAAAACTGCGGCATTATTGGCACTTTAGGCTGGGGTTGTTATGGCGCGTTACATAAAACCCTAAACACCACCCCAGACGCTTTAGCCGTGCAAGCCATGTTAGCGAGTTTGCGCGATAGTGGACAACTCAGCGTTGCGATGGAAGTGTCTTCACACGGTCTGCATCAAGGGCGTGTTAATGGCGTGAATTTTAAAGGCGCGGTATTTACCAATATCAGCCGCGATCATTTGGATTATCACCAAACCATGGACGATTATGTGCAAGCTAAGAGCTTGTTATTACAAAGCCCAAACTTAGAATTTGCGGTGCTTAATCTTGACGATGACTACAGTCAGCAGTTAATCAGCGCATTGCCCTCTGGGGTGAAGTTATGGGGTGTGAGTAGACAAGGTAAAACTGCACCCTTTGGCGAAACCGTAAACGCTAGTCATAGCCAGCATTCTGACCAAGGTTTAGGTTTTACAGTGAACTGGCGCGGACAACAGCAAAGCTTTCAAAGCCCTTTGTATGGCGACTTTAATATTGATAATGTATTGAGTGTGTTAGCGGTATTATTGGCTTTGGGGATGGATTTAAGCCAAGCGGCACAGAAAATAGCGTCTTTAAAACCCGTGCAAGGCCGTATGGAACGCTTTGGCGGTGATAATCAGCCCTTAGTTTTTGTCGATTATGCTCATACCCCCGACGCATTGGAAAAAGTATTAAGCAGTGTGCGTCCGCATTGCTCAGGGCAGTTATGGGTGGTGTTTGGTTGCGGTGGCAATCGTGACGCGGGCAAACGCGCTTTAATGGGTAAAATTGCTCAGCAGTTAGCCGATAAAGTCATCATCACCGATGATAATCCCCGTTATGAACACAGTAGCGACATCATGAATGCCATTGTTTCAGGTTGTGATTATCCTGAAAAATGTCAACTCATTGCTAAGCGTGAACACGCCATTCAAAGTGCGCTACAACAAGCCTGTGTTCAAGACTGCATTGTTATTGCAGGGAAAGGACACGAAAATTATCAAGAAATCAACGGTGTGCAAACACCATTTAGTGATGCCGCTGTGGTGACACAACACCTAGCAAACCGCAATAAAAGAACCTTACCTCGCTAAAAGTTAGTTAAAATAAGCTAATTAAACGCATAAATCATGACGCATTCCACGAACGCGCTCATGGCATCATCTAAGTAAGAGCGATTGACTTCATAACTCGCAAGCAAAAACTCTGCATGACGTGTACAATTTTGTGCAAAAACCACAATAAACCCCCACGCTTAATTCCTCTCAAGGATTCCCACTCATGACTATATCTTTAAGCGAACTTGCAGAGAGTGTGCAAGGTCGCATTGTCAACTCAGCTGAGCTGAGCCTTGACGCGTTTAGTATTGACACGCGTACCCTACAAGCCAAACAAGGCTATATTGCCATTCAAGGTGAGCGTTTTGATGGTCACGATTTTATAGAACAAGCCGAGCAAGCTGGCGCGGCAGTGGTTATCGTACACAAACCCGTCAATACAACTCTGCCCACTATTATTGTTGATGACACAAAACTCGCTTTAGCCAAACTCGCGGGGGTGTGGCGTGAGCGTTATCAAGACCTCTTAGTCGTTGGTGTGACAGGCAGTAACGGCAAAACCACCACCAAAGAAATGCTCGCGGCAATTTTAGACGTTCACGATGAGGTTTTATATACACAAGGCAATTTAAACAACGACATCGGTGTACCTTTAACCTTATTACGTCTAAACGACCAGCATCGTTACGCAGTTATTGAAATGGGCGCGAATCACCCCGCTGAAATTGCCTACACCAGCCGTATTGCCAATGCCGATGTAGTCATTATTACTAATGCAGGGGCGGCACATTTAGAAGGTTTTGGTAGTATTGATGGCGTTGCCAAAGCCAAAGGCGAAATTATTGAAACCTTAAAAGACAGTGGCACAGTCATTATTAATCATGACGATGCACATTTTAATTATTGGCAACAATTAGCAGGGCAACATCATGTTTTATCATTTGGTGAACATCAATTAGCTGATATTCGCGCTGATAATATCAACATTACTGTTTATGATAATCAATTTAATACCCGCTTTGATTTAATCACGCCACGCGGTGATATTGGGGTTAATTTAAAACTGGCTGGCAAACATAATATTTTAAATGCCTTAGCGGCATCGGCGGCAAGTTTAGCTTTAGGTATTAAACCCCAGCAAATCGCACAAGGCTTAGCGACCTTAATACCCGTCACGGGCAGATTACAACCCTTATTAGCCGATAATGGTACTTTAATTATTAACGATTGTTACAACGCCAATGCTAATTCTTGCAAGGCCGCTTTAGACGTATTAAAACAATGCCAAGGTGAACACTGGATGGTATTGGGCGCGTTTGGTGAATTAGGCGAAAATAGCGCGATAATTCACCACCAATTAGGTGAATTAATTAAAGCTACAGGTGTAACACGTTTATTTAGTATCGGCGAATTAACTCAACATACCGTTGCCGCTTTTGGCGACGGTGCGAATTATTATCAAAACCACGATGAATTAATCACTGCCTTAAAAAAAGAATTAACAGGCAGTCAAACACTATTAATAAAAGGTTCACGCGCCCAGCATTTAGAACAAATCACCAGCGCGTTAGTCACAGATTTTAGGATGTATTAATGTTTCAGTATTTAGCAGATTATTTAATGAGTTTTGAAAGCGGTTTTCGCGTCTTTCATTATTTAACCTTTAGAGCCATTTTAGCGGCATTAACTTCGCTTATCATTTCATTCATGGTAGGCCCGTGGATGATTCGCAAATTAAGCCGCAAAAAAATCGGACAGAGTATTCGTGAATTAGGGCCGCAAAGCCATTATGAAAAATCAGGCACGCCTACAATGGGTGGCACATTAATATTAGTGGCGATTGCCTTTAGCACCTTATTATGGGCAGATTTGGGTAATCGTTATATTTGGGTAATATTAATTGTCACCTTAGGTTATGGCGTGATTGGTTTTATTGATGATTATCGCAAAGTGATTAAACGTAATAGTGATGGTTTATCAGCTAAAAGCAAATATTTAGGACAATCGATTATTGGCGGTTTAGCTGCAATCTTTTTATATAACACCGCCGTATTACCCGCAGAAACCCAATTTATTATTCCCTTCTTTAAAGATGTGGCATTAGATATGGGTTTATTTTATATTGTGATGACCTATTTTGTAATAGTTGGAACAAGTAATGCGGTTAATTTAACCGATGGTTTAGATGGCTTAGCTATTATGCCCACAGTCATGGTAGCGGCGGGTTTGGGGATATTTGCCTATTTATCAGGACACGTTGTTTTTTCTGAATATCTCACAATTCCCTATTTGCCTAATGCAGGGGAATTAATTGTGTTTTGCGCGGCATTAGTGGGCGCGGGTTTGGGGTTTCTTTGGTTTAATACTTATCCTGCCATGGTATTTATGGGAGACGTGGGCGCGTTAGCATTAGGCGCGGCATTAGGAGTATTAGCAGTATTAGTACGTCAAGAAATAGTTTTAGTAATTATGGGCGGGGTTTTTGTAATGGAAACGCTGTCGGTCATTATTCAAGTTGCCTCGTTTAAATTAACAGGTAAGCGGGTATTTCGCATGGCTCCTATTCATCATCATTTTGAATTAAAAGGTTGGCCAGAGCCTAGAGTGATTGTGCGTTTTTGGATTATTACCGTTATCTTAGTTTTAATTGGGTTGGCGACCTTGAAATTGAGGTAATAAAATGAAAGCGCGTAATAATAAAACATTAAAACCATCTAATGATAATAACGTGCTTCAATCAAACAACGATTTAGAGTCTATTAAATTTAATTATACTCAATGGCATAAAAGCCTATAGAAAAATGAAACAATAGACTCTTTATCAATAAAAGCGCAGAAAGCATGGAGAAAAGAAAATGACAGCATTTCTTTACACTTGGAATCCAAAACTTTGGGTATGGAGTGATTTACAAGATGCTATTTACAGAATAAATAACCAAAAACAATACGATTCAGAATGGAGTTGTGGTAATAATAAACATATTAAAGTAGGTGACATTTTTTTCTTAATGCGTCTAGGAGTAGAACCTAAAGGTATTGTTGGCTGTGGTTATATTATTTCGCAACCCTATTTATTGCCGCATTGGAATGACGAAAAAGCATGTCAAGGCAAACAAGCTTTAAGAACTGATTTATTTTTTAAAGTAGTATCTGAAAAGCCAATTTTTCCGCTTTCTTATTTACAAAATAAATACCCAGAATATAAATGGACCCCACAATCAGGCGGTATATCTATTCCAGAAGAAATTGCAACTGAACTTTTTTGTCTTGCGCAAACTGAATTTAGCTTTTTGCGCGAGACAAAAGAACAAATAGACAATTATTTAGAAGGTAAAAAAGGAAAAATAACAGTAACAAACTATGATAGAAGTTCAGCCGCTCGTCAACGCTGTATAGAATATTATGGTTATAACTGTGTTGTTTGTGATTTTAATTTTGGGAAAATATACGGCAGAATTGGTGAAAAATATATTGAAGTTCATCATTTAAAACAAATTGCAGATATAGCACAAGAATATGAAATCAATCCAATTAAAGATTTAAGACCCGTTTGTGCTAATTGTCATAGAATGTTACACAAACAGCGTCCGCCTCTTTCAATTGAAGAGCTGAAAAATTCCATTGCTAAAAAAGCCTAAAATCTAGGTAATTTTTTAAAAGGAATAATGAAAATATGGAGTCAAACAGCTAAAGTTATTTGATTCGAGCTTGTCTTTTAATTTAATAGTATTCTTAATCATAGGACTACCAAAATTTTTAAATAGAGAACTATCACAATGTCCACTCAATATATTACTAATCAAGACGGACAAAAAATTTCTGTAATTCTCCCTATAGAAGAATATAGAGAGCTTATGGAGGATTTAGAAGATTTAGCCGCTATCGCTGAATTAAGAGATGAGCCGACTATTCCTTGGGAACAAGTTAAACAAGAGTTAATTGATAATGGCTTGCTATAAAATAGAATTTAAAGCATCTGCTAAAAAGCAATTGCTACAATTACCAAAGCCCATTATTAATAAAGTAAGTGCATTAATTGATATTTTAGCCACTAATCCTCATCCTATAGGACATAAAAAACTGGTTGGTTCAGATTCTACTTATAGAATACGTTGCGGCGACTATCGCATTATTTACTCTGTATTCGAGCAACGTTTAATTATTAATATTGTAAAAATTGGACATCGCAAAGATGTTTATAAATAATCATTATGACAGATGAAGAATTAAAAAAATTAGCCGAATTAATAGCAACAAGAACTACCGATAGTTCAGGTGAGTTATTGGATGATTTTTATCAAAAAACCGATGATGAAATTGCCGAAGAGTTTTTCTTTCAAAGTTTTATTAAAAACCCAACGTTGGGCAATATCAAATTTGATTCGGTTAGTCGTAATCTGAATAATCATATCGGTGATTTGCAAGATGAATATGATTTAGTATTAATTAATGGTGACACTTTAGCGGTGATTGAAGTTAAAGCTAAAGCCCACATTAATGATTTAGAAAAAATGATTACTAAAAAAATCATCAATTTTCCTAAATTATTTAAAATTTATAAAGACTTTCATCTGTATGCAGGCGTTGCTAGCTTAGTCACTAATGACGCATTAATTGCTAAAGCTCAAGAATTGGGTTTATTTTTATTAACTCAACAAGGCGACCATACTGCTATTGTGCAAACAGGGCGGTTATTGCATTAAATTTTTAGCCAAAGACAAAATTGTCAGAATCAGGATTTTTAAGATTAAAGGATTAGCGGAATGTTATTATCAAAACTATCCTGTTAATCCTAAAATCCTGTAAATCCTGATTCTGACAGCAGTAACAATTTATAAAACTAAAACCAATGAATCACACCAAAACCTTAGAAAATCTAAAACAACACTTTAATCTAAATCCAAAAACTGCCAATATTATTGTGATTGGTTTAGGAATCACAGGCTGTTCAGTAGCACGGTATTTACACAAATTAGGCTTAGTCTTTACTATTATTGATAGCCGAGATAATCCACCCTCAATTAATGAAATAAAAAACCAATGCCCCAATGCCACCGTATTAACAGGTAGTTTTCATAGCGAAGTATTAAAAAGCGCGACCCATTTAATAGTAAGTCCCGGTGTTGCATTAACAGAAAACGCGTTGCAAGCGGTTATTAATAACGGTGCTATAGTATTAAGCGATATAGATTTATTTGCTTGCACAACTGATAAAGCCATTATTGCCATTACAGGCTCAAACGGTAAAAGCACCGTGACTACAATGGTGGGCGACATGGCAAAAACTGATAATAAAAACGTGGGTGTAGGTGGTAATTTAGGCACACCTGCTTTAGATTTATTAGATGATAATAATGATTTATATGTTTTAGAATTATCCAGTTTTCAATTAGAACGCACCCGTCTATTAAATGCGGCAAGTGCTACAGTATTAAATATCTCCGCTGACCATATTGACAGGCATGGTGATATTGCAGGTTATACCAAAGAAAAACAAAAAGTTTTTGCTGGCAATGGCGTTATGGTTTTGAATAGTGATGACCCTTTAGTTATTACCATGCAAGATAAAAATAGAAATACTTTAAGTTTTTCTATTCAACACAACAACGCTGATTTTTATTTAAAAACCGAAAATACTAGTGAATATTTAGCCTATAAAGAAACGCTCTTAATGCCTTTGTCGGATTTACCTTTAGAAGGCAAACACAATGCCGCCAATGCACTCGCCGCTTTAGCATTAGGTTTGGCTGTTGGTTTAAATATGGAATCAATGCTCAATGCCTTAAAAGTATTTAAAGGTTTGGCGCATCGTATGAATAAAGTCACGGTCATTAATAGTATTAGTTGGATTAATGATTCTAAAGCGACTAATATCGGTGCGACTATTGCCGCTTTAGCTGGCTATACTAGCCCTGTGATATTACTGGCGGGTGGTGATGGCAAAGGCGCGGATATGAATGAATTAACGCCTGTGGTTAAAGAAAAATGCAAAGCAGTGATATTAATGGGTAAAGACGCATTATTAATTGAACAAGCCTTAAATAATTGCGTACCGAGTTATCATGCTGAAAATATGCAAGAAGCAGTGCGTATTGCAAACCATTTAGCCAAAGCAGGTGACACGGTATTATTATCGCCTGCGTGTGCCAGTTTAGATCAATATAAAAGCTATGCCGATAGAGGTAATCAATTTGCTGAGGCGGCAATGCAACTTGTCCACGAAAAACACTAAAAGCACGAAAGTTAATGATTAATTTTTAGTAACTACTTAGCTTGTTTCTGAATCAGCATTTTCAAGATAAATTCTGTGAATCTTAAAATTCTGTAAATTCCGATTCAGACAATAGAGTAATTAAAATGAGTTAAGCAATTACAATTTTCGTGTATTTTGTGCCTTTCGTGGATAATTATTAATGGATATTATTTATGCCCAAACGTTACCGTTATAAATCAAATAAACGCTTTTATTTTGATCCATTATTGGTTATTGCCACCAGTGGTTTATTATTAATTGGCTATGTCATGGTAGTGTCTGCGTCATTGCATTTGGGGGCAAAAAGCGGTGATATTTGGCATTATCCGATTCGGCAATTAATTCATATTGTCTTAGGTATTGTCTTAGCAAAAGGCGTGGCATCTATTCCCTTGCGAGAGTGGGAAAAATCAGGACAATTATTATTTATTATTGGTTTGCTGTTATTAATTATAGTATTAATACCTGGTTTGGGTATGAAGGTAAACGGTAGTACTCGTTGGTTATCGGTATTGGGTATTCGTATTCAAGTCTCTGAGATTGTAAAATTCTTTTCTGTTATTTATATGGCAGGTTATGTCAATCGTCATGCGTTATCGGTGCGTGAATCGGCATTTGGTTTATTTAAACCTTTATTATTATTTTCGGTTGCCTGTATGTTATTACTATTAGAACCCGATTTTGGTTCGGCAGTGGTAATATTAATTATTGCAATGGGTATTATGTTTTTAGCAGGAGCGCGGCTTTCACAATTTATATTATTAATAGGCATTGTCACAGTATTGGCGGCTTTATTGATATTATTTGAGCCTTATCGCATGAAACGCGTCACCAGTTTTACTAATCCGTGGGCTGACCCATTAGATAGTGGTTTTCAATTAGTGCAAGCCTTAATTTCTTTTGGACGTGGTGAATGGTTGGGCGTAGGGCTTGGCAGTGGTGTTCAAAAATTATTTTATCTACCCGAAGCGCATACTGATTTCTTATTTTCAGTGATTGCCGAAGAATTAGGTTTATTGGGCGTAATAAGCGTTATTATTTTATTTACTTTATTAGTGTGCCGTAGTTTTAGTATTGCCTTAGCGGCAGAAAAATTAGGTTTACACTTTTCGGCTTTTATTGCTTATGGTTTAGGAATCTGGTTTGGTTTTCAAGCGTTTGTCAATATGGGGGTAAATATGGGGATATTACCCACCAAAGGATTAACTTTGCCATTAATGAGTTATGGTGGCGGTAGTATGATGACCATGTGTTGCGCTGTGGGTTTATTATTTAGAGTGCATAGTGAAATAATCGAATTTACAAAAAACCAGCCTAAAAAGAAACATTTTACGGTATTTACCCCAGCGGCGGCGCATTCATGAAAAATGTTAAAATGAAGTTATCGCCTTTAGAGCAACAAGTTATTAATACTTTGCGTGAGGTATCGGTCGATAAACAGCAGTTTATTTTAGAATTTAGTTTATTTATTAGATTGAGTGAATTTAATCGTCAAACTAATGGCAAATTAGAAAAACGTCAGGCGGGTCTAGGTAAAGGCAGTGCGTGGATTAGTGAAGATATTGTTGATGAATTAGAATCGAGTTTATGAAATATATTTTAGATACCCATAGCTTTATTTGGTGGCATAATAATACTAGTCATTTATCGGAAAAGGTATTGGCAATTTGTGAAAATACCGATAATGAGCTGTTATTGAGTATGGCGAGTATTTGGAAAATGCAAGTCAAATTACAAACCAATAAGTTAAAATTAAATACAGATTTAATTGATATAATCACGCTACAGCAAGCTAATGGTATTAGTATTTTACCAATTAATATCAATCATATTGTTTATTTAAATAATTTACCACTATCGCATGATGATTGTTTTGATAGGTTATTAGTAGCGCAAGCAATAATAGAAGACGCGGTTATTGTAAGTAAAGATAGTAAATTTAAAAACTATAGTGTGCAGACGCTTTGGTAATATTGTTAAAAATAATTCACAGGATTTAGTTATTAATGAATAAACGCATTGTTATTATGGCGGGTGGTACGGGCGGTCATGTTTTTCCTGCCTTGGCAGTGGCGCAGGCTTTGCGTGAGCAAGGCTGGCAGGTGAGTTGGCTGGGTACTGAGAAGGGTTTGGAAAATCGGGTTGTACCTGAAAATGGTTTTGATATTGATTATTTAAGCGTGGCGGGGATTCGCGGAAAGGGTTTGTTGTTTAAATTAAAATCAGTATTGCTACTTTTAAAAGCTTGTCTGCAAGCTCTGCGTGTTTTAAAGCAACGCAAGCCTCATGTTGTGTTGGGCATGGGTGGTTTTGTCGCAGGGCCTGGGGGATTAATGGCAAAGTGGCTGGGCATTCCTTTGGTAATTCATGAACAAAATCGCGTGGTTGGCACGACTAATCGGTTATTAGCACGGTTTGCCAATCGGGTTTTGGAAGCTTTCCCTAATAGTTTTAAG
>JBAQSX010000093.1:0-18205 GCA_049296695.1 Methylococcaceae bacterium
GAATAATTAATAATTCCACGCCTTGTTTGCTCATAGTGCGGAAAAACTCAGGAAAGCGTAAATCATAACAAACCGCAATGCCTAATTTTCCAAAAGGGGTATCAATTACCAGCGGTTCATCCCCCGCTTCAATACTATCTGACTCGCGGTATTTTTCATTAGTCCCCGGCACATTGACATCAAATAAGTGCATTTTGTCGTAACGCGCCACCCGATTGCCTTGGTCGTCATAAATTAAACAAGCGGCTCTTACCTTATTGGTATCAGTACCAATAATTGGAATTGTGCCACCTACTAACCAAACCCCGTATTTTTTAGCTGAAGCGGCTAAAAATTGTTGAATAATGCCTGTGCCTTCTACTTCGGCAACTTTGAATTTATCCGTTTCATGTTCACCCATAAGGGCAAAGTTTTCGGGTAAGGCGACTAATTTCGCGCCCGCTTTACTCGCTTCTGCGATAAGTTTTTCAGCTGTTAATAAATTTGAGCTGACTTGAGTTCCTGATGCCATTTGTATGGCGGCACATTTGCTCATTTTTTTCTCCCTTGTTGTTTTTATTGTATGCCTGTCACCCTTGCTATGATAAACGGCTGTCACTATTCTGTCGCGTTTATTAGCTCACAGCCAAACCCGCAAAGATAATTAAGCAGAATAGTTGAATAGAGGCGTTATTAACAAATTAATAACTGAAGTGACGCATTGGTAATAAAGGTAGTGCTTAATAAAACGCGCTTTTAGTTGGAGTTCAAACCTAGGTTTGAACTCCGATAGCTTGATATTCACTAGCCTACTTTTTTGAAGCACTACCGTTAATAAAAATGTAGGGGCAAAATATTTTTTGCCCTTTAGTAACAATCGTTTGTTATTAAGGGCAAATAGTGTTGCTCCTACATTGACCACCTTTGCGTAACTTCAGTTAATAACTTATGAGGTTATTGCGTTTTGAAACGTCTAAAGCGCAACAATAATTAAAACGCCATGAAGGATTGCAATGAGTTCATTAAAGTTATTACAAGAACCCACGTTAAAAAACAGTCATTCTAAAACCTCTAAAACTCGCACTGTTTCTAATGAGGATGATTTAATTGATTTATTTCCAACTGCTCGTTATTTTCAAATTCATTTACGTTATATTCATGATACCAATGAAACCATGAATACTGAATTACAGCAATTAAAAGAAGCCGTTTTTAAATTAGATAATAAATTGGATAGCATACTGGCTTTATTATCAAATAACGATGCGGTTAATAGAGAGTAAAAGACTAGGGTTGCTGTGGACTACTGTTTTAATTCACAATAGACACGTTAGTGTTTAACAATGAGGCAGTAGGGCATGTTTTTTTTAGGCGATGACAATAAATTATTGAATTCATCACAGGGCGCGGTACTGATTACGCCTAGTAAAGTGCGCTTAATTCGTGGGCAACGGTATAATTTTGTCGTAGCACTAGCGTTTTTGACGGTGTTGTGTGTGCATCTTGGCGTGATGATGTATTTATCAAATCATCAAGAAACACCGCCGCCGCCAAAACCTGTGGTTGTTGAAGTGGCTTTATTGCAAACGCCCAAACCCGTCGTTGCCATTGCGCCACCTGCACCCGCGCCAGAGCCTGTTAAAAAAGTAGAGCCTATTAAACCCCAGCCGCCCAAACCCAAACCAACGCCTGTCAAAGCCAAGCCTGTTGTAGCTAAACCCTTGCGTTTAGAAAAAGCGGTGCTAACAACAGCCGCCGCTTCTCCTGTAACGATAGCAGAACCTGCACCTGCGCTAAGCCCACCTAAAGTAGAATCACCAGTACCAGCCCCCGCGCCAGTTATAAAACCTGTTGAAAAAATTAACAAAGTAGTCGATAACGCCGCTGAGCGTTCCACTTGCGTGTCTTGTCCTCAGCTTGATTATCCCGCCATTGCCAAGCGGCGGCAGTGGCAAGGCAGTGTTAAATTACGTCTGCATATTAACAGTGATGGCTCAGTTGCCAATGCACAAGTTATCGAAAGTAGCGGTCATGAAGCTTTGGATGATTATGCCGTTGAAGGTGCGAAACAGTGGCAGTTTAACGCGGGTGTAGCGGGTAGAAGCGCGCAAAGAACTATTAACTTTAAACTAGAAACTGAATAAGGAATGCTTGTAATGCTTGAGTCTATTTCTCTTGCCCAAACCGTAGTTGAAGGCACTAAATACACTTTATATTTATTTTCAGTGATAACGTGGACACTGATTGTCTTTAAAATCTGGCAGTTTAGCCAAAGTTATGCTGATAATCGCCGTTTTAATGAAGCGTTTTGGAACGCGCCTGATTTAAAAAAAGCTGAGCAGTTGCTCAATCAGCAACGTGGCGCACAAGCAAGAATTGCCCTGCAAGGCTTTAATTGGCTGAAAGAAAGTGCGCAATCTGTGGGTAAAAGCCTTAAATATCGTGGCAGTGCCGAAGAATTATTAGAACATGCCTTACTTGTGCAAATGCAGCAAGAACAACGCAATTTAGAAAGCGGTTTAACCATGTTGGCAAGCATTGGCAGTACCGCGCCTTTTGTGGGTTTATTTGGTACTGTCGTGGGCATTATGCACGCCATGCACCAAATTACGGCCAGTGGTTCAACCAGTTTAGAAGTAGTCGCAGGGCCTATTGGTGATGCTTTAATTGCCACAGCGATAGGTATTGCCGTGGCTGTGCCAGCGGTATTGGCATACAATTTCTTTTTACGCAAAGCCAAACATCAACGCGCTCATTTAGAAAATTTTGTGGTCAGTTTTATGCACATCGCTTTAAGCGATAAGCCCAAGGAGAGCTAACAATGGCATTCAAACCCCAAGGTGAAGACCAAGACGCCATGAGTGAAATTAACGTCACGCCCTTGGTTGATGTGATGTTGGTGTTGGTGATTATTTTACTAGTCACCGCGCCCTTGCTAACCCAATCCGTGCATGTCAATTTACCCAAAACAGTCGCCACTACGCCTGATATACAAGAGCAACCCTTGCAATTGGGTATAGATACGCAAGGAGTGATTACTTTAAATAAAACCCCTTATGCCGATTTAACCGCTTTAGAAAACGCGCTTAAAGAAGCACATAATAAAAATCCTGAAATTGCCGTACATTTATATGCCGACCAAGCGGTGGTTTATAAAAAAGTGGCCGAGGTGATGGCAACTGTGCAACACGCGGGGATTAGTAAATTAGCCTTTGTCAGTGTAGAACAGTGAGGCGTATTATTAAGCTTGTAGGTTTGGGCTATTTTTAATAGCCTTGTTATTATAATTTCACTACTATAATTCTAACACCATGATTAAAAAAATAATTTTCCCTGTATTAAGTGCAGTATTACTCGCTGGCGCGTTGACTGCTTGTTCTGATGATGCTGAAAAAGGCAAAGCAGCAAGCTCTAAAAGCAGTAGTCCTGCTAAAGAAACCATTAGTCATACTTTAGCAGGTGCTAAAGTCGATAATGCTGACAAACAAAAATTTGAACAAGCTTTTGCTGAGCAGTGTGTACAAAGAGAATTAAAACACTCAGATAATCCCGATATTGATCGGCAACGTTTTGAAAAACCGTGTACTTGTATTGCCACTTATATGATGAAAGATTTAACTGCCATTGAGGCGGAAAAATTTTTAGTTGAACATGAAAACGTGCAGTCATTAAAAATTAAATATGATTATGCCGCGTATCATTGTTTGCAAGAAAAAGCTCCACCACAAGACCCCAGTTTTACCCATAATCAATAAATCAGTTTTCAAAAAAAAAGGCGAGCTTTTTTATTTAGCTCGCCATTATTCGCTTAATAACTGAGACTCATTTTTCCACGAAAAACACAAAAAGCACGAAAAAAAATTTTATTTAATTCTTAAGAAAACAATCCTAGATTTAATTAGTTATTTTTCGTGTCTTTCGTGCTTTTCGTGGACACACAAGTAATTTCAATTAATACTAAGTCCGATATTCAGCATTAATCTTGACATAATCATAAGAGAAATCACAGGTTAATACTTCTTGACTATTAATCCCGCGACCTAAATTAACGCTAATAGTAATTTCAGTTTGATTCATTACAGTTTGTCCCGCGCTTTCGGTGTAATCATCGGCAACACCACCATTGCGGACAATACAAACCTCATTTAAATAAATCTGCACTTTTTCTAAAATCATCGCCTCAACCCCCGCTCTGCCCACAGCGGCTAAAATCCGTCCCCAATTGGGGTCGCTGGCAAAAAACGCGGTTTTCACTAAAGGTGAATGGGCAATGGTTTTGGCTACTCTGACCGCTTCTTCATCACTTGCCGCCTCAGCGACCACAATACGCATTAACTTAGTCGCACCTTCGCCGTCACGAATAATTAATTCAGCTAATTGCTTGGCGACTTTTAATAACGCGTCTGCAAATAAACGATAGTTTTCTGTTCCCGCTTCAATCGGTGCAATCGCGGCTTTGCCACTTGCCATAACCACGCAAGCATCATTGGTGGAAGTATCGCCATCGACCGTAATGCGGTTAAAGGATAATTCTGCCGCTTCACTTAAACAGTCTTGCAATAAGCCTTGGCTAATGGGCGCGTCTGTGCCGATATAGGCAAGCATAGTCGCCATATTGGGTTGAATCATGCCCGCGCCTTTGCTAATGCCATTAAAAGTAATGGTCTGCCCATCAATCACAATGCTATGAGTGACCGCTTTGGCAAAGGTGTCGGTGGTCATAATGGCTTTGGCGGCTTTATCCCAGTTAGCTTCGCTCAAATTTTGCTGAGCGGCTGGCAGGGCGGCTTGAATTTTTGCCAGCGGTAATTTTTGCCCAATCACCCCTGTTGAAAACGGTAACACTTGCTCAGCATTGCCACTCACGATTTCAGCCACGCTAGCGCAACTGTTTAAGGCATCTGCCATGCCTTGCTCACCTGTCCCTGCATTGGCATTACCTGAGTTAATTAATAACCAGCGCGGCGCGTGTTTTAAATGTTCACGCGCTACAATCACTGGTGCGGCGCAAAACGCATTTTGCGTAAATACCGCAGCGCAACTTGAACCTTCTACTAGTTCAATTAATAATAAATCGTCTTTTATTATTTGTTTAATACCCGCGCAAGTTGTACCTAAACTAATACCTGCAATTGCTGGCATTAATGGATGCTCATATTGTCCTACTGCCATGTTAATCTCCTTAATTAATCTTTTGAAAGACGTTTTTATTAAAGACGTTGCGGTGCAACATCTCTACGCGTGTTTTAAATTACTCTATCGCTAGGCTGTTCGCCATTAAAATACTGAGCAATATTACTTAATACGCGATTACCCATTGCCACGCGAGTTTCTTCGCTGGCACTGCCTAAATGCGGTAATAAAGTAATATTATCTAAACTTAATAACTCAGGATTAATATGCGGCTCACCTTCATAAACATCTAAACCCGCCCCTGCAATCCACTGTTCTTTTAAAGCAGTAATTAACGCTAGCGTATCGACTACATCCCCTCTGGCAGTATTAATTAAATGCGCTTTCGGTTTCATTTGTTTTAAACGCTCAGCATTAATTAAATGTTTAGTATCTACGCCAGCGGGGCAATGCAGTGACACAAAATCAGAAACCGATAATAAATCCTCGAGTTTTTCATAACGGGTGACTTTTAATTCATCCATAATAGTTTGCTCAGGCGCGGAGCGAGTATAACAAACAATATTCATAGCAAAACCGTGATGGGCTTTTCTTGCCATTGCTTGTGCAATTCTGCCAAAACCAATTAAGCCTAAGGTTTTACCTGTGACTTTTTGTCCCATTAATTGCGTGGGCGACCAACCTGACCATTGATTATTATAAATTAAACGTTCCCCCTCAGCGGCTCTTCGGGCAGTCATTAATAATAATAACATGGCAATATCAGCGGTGCAGTCGGTTAATACATGTGGGGTATTAGTGACTATTAAATTGTTTTCTTTAGCTATATTAATATCGATATTATTATAACCCACGCCAAATTGACCCATTATTTTAGCGCGTTTATTGGGAACGTTTAAAATATCAGCGGTGACTTGGTCAGTTACCGTAGTTAATACCGCATCATAATTTTGCAAGGCGGATTTTAATTCATCGGCGGTTAGTGCAATATCGGTTTCATTTAACTGCACATCGTATAAGGCTTTTAATTGCGCTTCAACGTCTGTGGGCCAGCGTCTAGTGACTAATACTTTAGGTTTATTCATAAGGGTTGCTCCAATGGAGGTCAAGCTTTGCTTGACTTAAATTAAACGCTCAGGCAAAGCCTGATCTCCAGTTTTTAAACACTAAAAACAAATAAACCTGCTAGCTTTTTAAAAGCTAGCAGGTTTAGGTTATTCACTTAAAGCAATAAAACTAATTAAGCAGTAGCGCGATAATACTCAATAGCCGCACCCACGCCGCTACCTGCTTTAATATCAAAGCCATTATCTAATAATGCCATTTCCGCGCCAGCAATCGCGCCCAGCATTGAAACATCATTCATATCGCCCATGTGACCAATACGAAACGCTTTGCCCATTAATTCCGATAAACCGCCGCCTAATGAAATATTATATTTATTAAACGCGGTAGCAATAACTGCTCTGGCATCTTTATCTTCGGGAACAATAATGGCAGTCACGGTATTAGAATGAAAACCCTCTTGAGCGCAAGTTTGCAAACCCCACGCGGCAACCGCACGGCGCACACCTTCACCTAAACGGTAATGCCGCGCAAACACGTTATCGAGTCCTTCGGCAAATAACATATCCATTGATTTACGCAAGCCGTACAAAATCGGTAAGTTGGGCGTGTAAGGGGTATAACCTGTGGCGTTGTTGCTGATTTGGTCTTTTAAATCTAAAAAGCAACGGGGATAGTTTGAGGTTTCGCAAGCGGCTAAGGCTTTTTGGCTAAACGCTAAAAACGCGCCGCCAGCGGGCAACATAAAGCCTTTTTGTGAACCGCTGATAATCGCGTCCACGCCCCAGTCGTCCATTTTAAATTCAATGCTGGCAATAGAACTTACGCCATCAACAAACAAAAAGGCAGGATGATTTGCCGCATTCATTGCACCGCGTACGCCTTCAATATCGCTAGTCACGCCTGTTGAGGTTTCGTTATGGGTGGCTAATACCGCTTTGATTTCGTGATTAGTATCTTCTTTTAAACGCGCTTCTAAATGGTCTATAGGAATGCCTTTGCCCCATTGCACTTGATGCACTTCCACAGCAAAACCTAAACGTTTTGCCATTTCAGCCCATAAATGTCCGAATTGTCCAAAACGATAAATTAATACTTTATCGCCTTGATTTAACACGTTAGTTAAGGCAACTTCCCAACCTGCTGTGCCTGTGGCGGGGAAAATAAAAGCTTGCCCTGTTTCGGTTTTAAAGATTTTTTTCAAATCTTCTAATAAAGGTTTGAGCAAATTAGGGAAAGCAGGCGAGCGATGGTCTTCCATAGGAATGTGCATCGCGTTTAAAACGTCATTAGGTACGTTAGTGGGCCCGGGGATATAAAGATGGTTACGACCAGCCATGAATGTTCTCGTGTAATGTTAAAAATAAACAATCATGACATAGGGCTTGGTAATGGGCAAGGGTAACAGAAAAGAAAAGCGTATTTTAATTTAAAAATTAAATTAATTATTATCTATCGTTAAATAGATGCAATATCTCTCACCTATTTAACGATAATAGAAAATACTTATGGTTTTACCGTTATTGTATAATGCCCCACTTCTTTCCAATTACGATAAACCACTACACTAATAGAACCATTACCCGTCCACGCATTAAACGTTTGACCACTAACAATAGGCGTATTATTAATATACAGTAAATCTCCAGCTTTACCTAAAACCGCCGTTACTGCGGTTACTTGACCTAATTGAATTGAAGAGGCGGTAATGGTATAACTTGATATAACAGGCGAGAATGCAGGTGACATTTGTGGAATATCTAAACTTGTTAAACCGCCATCAATTTTTATAGTATAACGACCTACTTGTACCCAATTACGATAAACAACAACACTGGCAGAACCATTACCTACCCAAGTATTAAAAGTTTTACCGCTAGCAATAGGCGTATTATTAATATACAGTAAATCAGTAGGATTACTTAAGGTGGCAGTAACAGGAATTGATACACCTAAGCGTACTGATGTAGCAGGAACTTCATACTCGGTTATAGCAGGTGAAAAAGCAGGTGATAATAAAGGCACTTTTAAATTGGTTAAACCGTCAGCGGCAACGGCAACCTTAATAAATAAGGCACTGGCTAAAAAGGCTAAAGCAAATAAATGACGAAAAGTATTCATGGCGTATCTCCAAAATAAAAATAATTGTTTTATTCAAAATGACTTGGGTTGAATCTAACTACAGCGTTTAAAGTAGTGGTTTTTTTTGATTAAAACTGTTAAAAATTCACATTTTGGCTTAATACTATTTACTTAAAACAGCGATAAAAATATATAATGCAAAACAAATATCGCATATTGACTTATGTTGATAGTGACTTAAATAGCGTAGGATTTAATAAAACCTGCTTTTAGTTAGCGTTCAAATCTAAGTTTGAACGCCGCGAGTTTGCTTTCACTAATCTACTTTTTTTGAAGCACCAACAATTATTTTTTAGTAGAAGTCCATTCTTTTAATTTTTATGGAAAAAATAAAATTGAAAATATAGTAATTCAATTTTATGTTGGTGATTGTGAATTGTACGACTGCCAGTCCTCCGAAGGACTGGCAGTCGTTTTAATACCATTACTATATTATCAACTATAACGCGTAAAATACTCGCTTTCAGAAACAATATCTTGGGTTTTTTCAATTCTATCTAAATAAACAATACCGTCTAAATGATCGATTTCATGTTGAAAAATCCGCGCCACAAAATCCTTTAAAATCATTTGTTGAGTATTACCTTGTTCATCACAATAATTAATTTCAATTTCAGTATAACGCGGTACTAAAGCGCGAATACTGGGAATACTCAAACAACCCTCCCAATCTTTTGCTTTATTATCTGATAAGGGTTTAAAACTAGGATTAATCATCACCGTAGGCGACATTGCAGGTGCGTGTGGATAACGTTTATTAGGACGCGAGGCAATAATTACAACGCGCTGGCTTTCACTGATTTGTGGCGCGGCAATACCTACGCCTTCGGTATTGGCTAAAGTAGCGCGTAGATTTTTTATTAATTGAATAGTTGCTGGGGCGTGAATATCACTAATTGGCCCAGCAATTAAACGTAAAACAGGATTACCTAATTGTGCAATGTCTTGAATACTAGTCATAGTTTATCTTAAAATCAATAAAAGTTAATGGTAGTCCTGCAAGGGAATGATAGTTTGAAGTACAAAGCAAGCTTTAAACTCCAATTAATCTATTTGGTAGTGCCTCAAAAGAATAGGATTTAATAAAACGCGTTTTTAGTTGGAGTTCAAACCTAGGTTTGAACTCCGATAGCTTGATATTCACTAGCCTACTTTTTTGAAACACCACCTAGTATTTTTAATGCAGAACTATCAAGTTAATTAATTAATTTGCGCTTCTTGTAATAATAAAGTCTGGGCAGGTTTAGCATCGGCTAAATCAGTCGCATTGACACGTTGATAAATACCATCAGCTTGTAATAACCATGCTTGACGATTATCATTTAAATACAAATCTAATTCATGCAAAATGCGCATTTGTAGTTTTTTACTTTCAATAGGAAAACATACTTCTACGCGTTTGAACATATTACGATTCATTAAATCAGCACTGGAGGCATAAACCTCTTGATTACCGTCATTGGCAAAAACATAAATACGTTCATGTTCTAAAAAACGACCAATAATAGAACGCACTTCAATATTATCTGAAACCCCCGCAATATTGGGTCTTAAACAACATACGCCACGCACAATTAATTTAATTTTTACACCCGCCTGTGAGGCTTTATACAGGGCTTTAATTAATTGTTCTTCGACTACAGCATTGACTTTAATAATAATGCGTGCGGTTTTTCCTGCTTTAGCGTGTTGGGCTTCTCTGTCGATTTTATCAATTAAGGCTTTATGCAATGTAAAAGGAGCTTGTAATAATTTATTTAATTTGCTCACCTTTCCTAAACTGGTTAATTGTGCAAAAACGCGGCGCACATCTTCACCTAATTCTTTATCGCAAGAAAATAAACCATAATCAGTATATAACTGCGCGGTTTTAGGATGATAATTACCCGTACTTAAATGCACATAATGGCGTAAAGCTTTACCTTCACGGCGCAGAATTAAACACATTTTCGCGTGAGTTTTATAACCCACTACCCCATAAACCACATGTACAGCGGCTTCTTGTAATTTAGTGGCTAAATCGATATTGGCTTTTTCATCAAAACGAGCGCGTAATTCAATCACGACAGTCACTTCTTTACCTGCATGTGCCGCTTCAATTAATGCGGCAACAATGGGTGAATCAATGCCTGTACGATAAAGCGTTTGTTTAATCGCTAAAACATTAGGGTCGCTAGCGGCTTGTTTAATAAAATCAATCACAATTGAAAAAGGTTCAAACGGATGATGTAATAACATATCACTGCGTTTAATAGCGGCAAATAAATCTTTATTACGGCTTAAATTAGCAGGAATATTGGGTTTAAAAGGCGCGAATTTTAAGTCAGGGCGATTAATTAATTTATTGACTTCTTGAATGCGATTTAAATTAACAGGGCCATTGACTAAAAATAGTTGGGCGCGATTAATTTCAAATTTTTCCAATAAAAAATTAACGGTATCTTCTGGGCAATCGGCATCAATTTCTAAACGCACTGCATTGCCATAATTACGCATGGCTAATTCACCTTCAACGGCGAGTAATAAATCATCAATGGCATCATCATCAACAAAGAAATCACTATTGCGCGTGACTCGAAATTGATAACAGCCTTTGACGGTCATACCATTAAATAATTCGCCAACAAAAGCGTGAATAATTGACGATAAAAACACAAAATCCGCAGGGCCGCTTTGAGTTTCTTCAACGGGTAATTGAATAATTCTAGGTAAAGAACGCGGGGCTTGTAATATGGCTCGTCCACTATTTCTGCCAAAAGCGTCTTTACCTGTTAATGAAATAATAAAATTTAAACTTTTATTTAAAATACGCGGAAAAGGATGCGCGGAATCTAAACCGACAGGGGTTAAGATGGGTAATAATTCTTCAGCAAAATAATTAGCCAGCCATTTTTGTTGGGTCTCTGTCCAGTTTTTACGGCGAATAAAATGAATACCTTCGGCATTTAATTTAGGGATTAAAATTTCATTTAAAATGCAGTATTGTTTTTCGACTAATTCGTGGGCATCTTGGGCGATGCGTTCTAATTGCTCACTGGGTGTTAAACCATCAGAGCCGCAGGCTTTGGCATCAATAGCTGCCATTTCTAAAATACTCGCCACGCGCACTTCAAAAAATTCATCTAAATTAGAACAAGAAATACATAAATAATTTAAACGCTCTAATAAAGGTACTTCTTCATTTCTAGCTTGTGCTAATACGCGTTTATTAAAAGCTAATAAACTTAAATCACGGTTTATATAGAGTTCGGGATTTTGCAGATTAATAGTATCCATGCGCTGTTAGTGTGAGTGATTAGAAAAGGTAAGGTTATTTAGTTTTTGCGGCTAATAATGCCAGTTTTTTATTATGGGCGCGTTGTGCTTTTAATTCAGCCTCAATGGCTTGCCTTGCTAGACGGGCTTCATAACGTTTTTTAGAGACTGCGGATTTAGCCAATTGCTCAGCTCTGCTCTCTAATTCTGGGGCGGGTTGCATCACAATACAATCCACAGGGCAGGGCGCGATACACAGTTCACAGCCTGTGCATTCTTGAGCAATGACAGTGTGCGCGTGTTTGGCAGAGCCGATAATGGCATCGACTGGACAGGCAACAATACATTTGACGCAAGCAATACATTTATCTTCAATAATCACAGCGCGTTGTTGCGTTTTATGCGTACCGAATTGGGGATTAAGCGGTTGATAAGCGCGTTGTAATAATTGGGCTAAATCCCTAATAGTTATATCACCACCGGGGGGACATTGATTGATTGGCGCATTGCTTTGGGCAATTGCGGTGGCGTAAGGTTTGCAACCATTAAAACCACATTGCCCGCATTGGGTTTGTGGTAAAAGAGCGTTAATTTGGTCAATCATAGTGCGTATTGCTGATTTTAAAAAAAAGAAGTTATAACATAGCCGCAAGCTAAGCTGTGAATAATTCAATGGGCAAGCGGTAAAATATACAAGATTAGTAATAATAGACTAGACTATAAATATTACAGTGTAAAGGCGTAGTATTTACTCTTTGCAGGGTATTTAATTACTCTCTAAAACTAATGTAGGGGCAAATTATATTTGCCCTTAATAACAACATATTCGCCCTTAATAACAAACCGTCCTACAAGGGCGAATATAATTCGCCCCTACAATAAATTCACATTTAATACTCTATATGCAACAACTCGCAAAAAACATAAAACAATGGGGCAAAGAATTAGGTTTTGAGCAAGTGGGCATTAGTGATATTGATTTATCACAAGCTGAAATTCATTTGCAACAATGGCTGGCGAATAATTACCACGGTAATCTCGATTATATGCACAAACACGGTTTAAAACGTAGTCGTCCTGAGTTATTACATCAAGGCACAACCAGAATTATTTCAGTGCGTATGAATTATTTGCCCCAGTCTATGCAACTCATGAATAATAATCTTGAAGATAAAACTGCGGCATATATTTCACGTTATGCTTTAGGACGCGATTATCATAAATTAATACGCCATCGCCTGCAAAAACTCGCTGATAAAATTAATACAGCAGTCAATAATACTAGCGAATTTACACCGCGCGTATTTGTTGATAGCGCGCCTGTATTAGAAAAAGCCATTGCTCAAAAAGCGGGTTTAGGTTGGATAGGCAAACACAGTAATGTCATTAATACTAAAGCAGGTTCATGGTTTTTTTTAGGCGAGTTATTTACTAATTTAGACTTACCTATTGATGCACCAGCGCAAAATCATTGCGGTTCATGTCAAGCGTGTATGACGGTGTGTCCTACTCAAGCCATAGTTGCACCTTATCAAGTCGATGCGCGGCGATGTATTTCTTATTTAACCATTGAATTATACGGCTCTATTCCTATTGAATTTCGTTCATTAATTGGCAATCGCATTTATGGTTGTGATGATTGTCAAATTATTTGTCCTTGGAATAAATTCGCCCGATTAAGCACAGAAAAAGATTTTAATCCACGGCATCAATTAAATACCGCGCAACTAATTGAAGTGAGTTATTGGACAGAAGCGCAGTTTTTAATTAAAACTGAAGGCTCTGCTATTAGACGTTTGGGTTATGAACGCTGGCTGAGAAATATAGCAGTCGCATTAGGTAATGCCCCGCGCTCAGCATTAGTGATTACGGCTTTAAATGCTCTGCTTAATTGCGATTCAGATTTAATTAAAGAGCATGTATTATGGGCATTAAACCATCAATCAAACTGAGTTAGGAGGTCAAGCTTTGCTTGACTTTATTTAAAATCAGGCAAAGCAAAAGAGTAGGTTTTAACAAAATGTCATTTTAGTTGGAGTTCAAACCTAGGTTTGAACTCCGATTATTTGATATTAACTAACCTACTTTTTTGATGCACCACCGCTTCTTTATAAAAAGCGGGGCAATTTTATTTATTGCGCAGTGCAATATTCCATAGTGGGTAATACCCTGTCAATCGTATAAGGCGATGAAGGTGATAAAATAAATTCACTCGCCCCTTGTTCATGTTTAATATCTTTCCAATCATAAGTGTAACCTAAACCCGTCCACGGAACGCCGGGGGCTTCACGAAAACTTTTATAATATAAATTCTGATAAAAGACTTTATAGTCTTTAATATTTTTTACAGTCGGAATGGTGTCACCAAAATTCAATTCACAGCTACTATCATTAGGTGCAGGATCAACACAAGGACGGAATAAATCACTAGGATTAACCCATAATTCTACAAATACATCATAAGACCAATCTGAATTTAAACCCAGTCGTTGTTTTAAACGTAAATCCACTTGTTCTTTAGTGGCATTATGGTGTTTCTGTAAATAATTACGGCAAAACTCTTGGGTTTTGGGTGCTAAAGAAACCCATACCACATTGGCTTCACTATCAGACGTTTGTGTATAAGGTTTGAGGTATTTATCAAAAGAACCTTGTGATTTCCAAGTAACAACTTTGATTAATGTTTTATCCGCATTCCAAACCAAAGTCGTATTACTAGGGTCAAGCGCGTCTAAATTAGTAACAATTTCATTTTTTTCCGCTTCAGTGGCATCACGAACCCCTGCAATATATTTTGCAGGTGGTACAGCATAACTATTTGCAGTCAATAATAATGCCATGGTCATTACAATTTTTTTCATTTTTTGCACTCCTATTTGTTTTAAAGTTAATGGCTTAATTGAGGTTTTTCAATATAAGCTGTTTTTCGCCCGTCTATCGTTAGCTTTTAAATACCTTACAAAATCATGTCATTCAATGACTCAGTTTGAACGCGCTATTATTCTAAATTAAAAATTCGTTTAGGACATATTTTATTTTCTTCAATAGCACAACTACGGCGAGTTTGGCTAATTGTTTACTTTAGGCTTTGAAACAGCATGACAATATAATGTTTTAGGGTCTATATCGACCATGCCATTATTAAATTCTAAACATCCCCAGTCTGAATTAAGCTGTGCTGTATTTAAATTGCTGGGACTGACATATTTTTCAATTAACATGCTTAAATCAGTCTCTTTACTTTCACCATTTTCAAAAAATAAAGTAAATAAATAGTCGTGTTGATGTTTAAAATTGACTAATTTCATCACTCACTCCAGCGGCTGTATTTTGTGGAAGTTTTGAGTATCCCACATTTCAATGAGTTCTTCTTGATGAAGTTCTGCCCACTCTCTTACTAGTTGTCGACATTTTTTAGGCAGACATCCTTCAATAATATTGAGATTAATTAATTCCATAATAGCTTCATTATCACCGTATTTTATGTGAATATGGCGTGGTGGATGTTCGTTATCTATTAAGTACATACGAATAATTATTCCATAAAATCGGCATATTTCTGGCATGATTTTGATTCTCCTATTTTCTCGTTAATATAATTGATTGCCGCTGTTTCGTTTTCTTCAATAGCACAACTACAGCGCGTTTTGCCGTGTTTAATAACTGCTGGTTTTGGGATTTTAATTGAAAACTTTGTTATTTATTTGCTAATGCTTAGAAAATTTTAATCGCAAACTATCCGCACAAAAATCAATATCTTGCTCTGCCCAAATAATAGAACGTCCTTTATTACCTATTTTAACAGCATTAAAAATACTAGGATTTTTTAATACCCGCATTACGCCTTTTTCAAGTACATCATTAAACTGGGCGATAATGATGTTGTTATCGCTGTAAGTTATTTTAATACTGTACATGTGCATTAGGCTCTATGGCTATAATTTGATTAAACATAACTTTACTTAATTATCAAATGGATTATAAAGTTCTATATTCAAAAAAGTAAAGTCTTTGGTATTGCGTGTTACTAAACAGGCGCGATGTTGAATTGCTGTTGCTGCAATAATAGCATCGGGTAATTTAATACGATTTTCTTGGCGAATCTCAATAACACGTTGTACGATTTCTTCGTTTAAATTTTTTATCTGAGCATAGTCTATAAACTGTATGGCTTTTTGTTTTTCTTGTTCATTAAAAGGAAATCCTAAAAACTCCATTTTTGAAATAACTGATATTTGAAAACTCTCACGCATTATTATAGAAATATTATTTTTAATTGTTTCTTCCATGTTGCCATTAAAATAATAAATCAAAATGTTTGTGTCCAATAAATACATTTCTAGCTTTCCCATTCATTTCGCATAGTTTCAAGTAATAAATCAACTTGTTCTAATTGACTTGAGCCAAAAAATTGTTCAGGATTGAAAGGTGTTTTTGTTTTAGTTTCAGAAAGAACAGGGAAAATAATAATCTCTACTTGCTCACAGCTAAAATCATCGGGTATATCAATTAATCCTTTGAGTTTTTGCGTGTCAATAATTTGTCTTATCGCTTGCATTTTATGCTCCTATTTTTTGGTTAATATAATTGATTGCCGCTGTTTGGTTGTCTTCAATAGCGCAACTACGACGCGTTTATTGTTAAATTATTTACATAATTGGTTTGTTGCAAGTGCATTAGTTTTGCTTGTGTACTTTCTAAAATAAAATCTCTTAAAAAAATACTAGCTTTTAATATTTCTACACCAATTAATTCACCGTTTGCATTAAGTTCAGCCGTAATATTGGGGCTTATTTCCATACTTTCTATTTCTTCTTCATCGGTTATAGCAAGATGAATAACATCTTGGTCTGGAAAATAACTCATTTTTGGATTATTCATGGCTAAGTCTTCCTGTGGTTAATCTAAATTTTATTTGTTGCCGTGTGGTGGCGTGAATTGTAATGGGCGTTATGGTGTTTTCTGTCTCTTCGTAAGGAATCATCACCAATTTATTGCCGTGTTCGCCAATGACTACAAAACGATAACTTTCAGAGTCAATATAGCGTTCGGGCGAATAGCGGATAATGTTTTCAATTAGGTTTAAATCAAAGCCGCGTAATTGCGCTCTGTATTTTAGGTAATCGGTAAAAATTAGCGTTTTATCAGTCATTTTATATAATTAATTGCCGCTGTTTCGTTTTCTTCAATAGCGATTTCTACGGCGCGTTTTGCTACGCTTAATAACTGCTCGCTTTGGGCTTTTAATTGAAAACTTTGTTGTACTAAATCGGCGATTTTGGTTTGGGTTTCGTCTGGCAAAATAGGAATGATTATTTTATTAATATCATTGCTAGAAATATTCGTTTGAACGCCACCTGTACCTATTCTTTCTAATTGATATTCACCGACAATAGAATTAAGTATTAGCATTAAGGCTAAAGGATTATAGTTTTTAGGTGTAAAGCGCATAATTCTTTGGTTAATTAATGCAGTTACGCCTTTTGGAATAACACAAGCATTACCAATTGTACCCGACATGGAAAGCAAAATATCATTTTCAACAGCAACATCATTTTCACTAAGTGCGATTTGCTCTACTGGTAAATAAGCGGTATTTGTTATATCTAAAAATCCTTTTTTAATGTTATTAATCCTAATCAATGGAATACCAGAATATTCTAAATAATCATCGCTTTTATACGGATAACCTGTTGAGTAATTTTCAATAAATTCACTTAATCTATCACAAGGCAATTGTTTAATCTGCGTCATTACTTCTTCATATTTAGGCTGATAATACTCAGCATCTAATCTACCAGTAGCTAAAAAAGAATCTTTAAACGATTTAATATTAACGTTTTCAGTGCTGGGTGAAAAATCCGCCATTCCTAATGCGTTAAGCAATAGGTTTTCTGCTTGGGTGTAAGTTGATTTTGATTGCTCCAAAGTATTAAGAGATAATGTAGTAATTCTTCTTATTTCTACTTGGAAATTTATTGATGCTCTAAAAACAGGAATTGTTTTTATATAATCTAAACTAACAAGTGGTTGAGCATTTCCTGTGTTCATTCTAATATAAAGATTTTTACCATAATTAGAACATAAATAAATATGTATATACTCATTAATGAAATTATCATTAGCAGACCTTATTAGCACAACATTTCTTACAATATTAGCAATGCCAATATCATCTGGAACAATTGCAGCATATCCGATATTCGCACCAACACAACTAATCAAAACATCTCTAGGTTTTAAAGAACTTTTCTTTAATTTTTCATGGTGTTCTTTTGTTATATATTCAACATTATTATCATTTAAAATTCCAGAAAGTACATTTCTTGCGCCATAATATTTTGAGTATCCTGTTTCAGAAGTTTTTGCATTACCATGTTCACCATCAGTAATAAAAGCTATATCACCTAAAAAATTATAATCTTTAGATAAGATATTTTTATAAAGATTGTCATAAAATTTTTGAAAAAATTCCGAATCACATCTTTCATTAAAAAAAGGTGTAAAAACTTCGCTTTTTCTAATAATAGAAATTTCTAATCTATCTAATAATTCACGGTATTTAATTGCATTAAACGCTTGCTGGAGGTCAGGCTTTGCCTGACTGTCAGGCAAAGCCTGACCTCCAGTT
>JBAQSX010000094.1:0-15806 GCA_049296695.1 Methylococcaceae bacterium
TACAAAAATCAGCGACTGCTTTTTGTTGCGCGAGTAAGTCGTCTTTTTGTCCATGACTTGAAACCCGACAATAACTGATTGCCACGCGCTTATCGGCTTTTACACCTAAAATCTCAGAAAGCTGGTCTTTATTAAAAAGTGCCAAAACCAATCCTATTCAACAATTTTTGAACTCGTAGATACCCCGAATCCTTTTGACTAAAAACCCCCAATCCCAAAAATGAATACCTTAACCCAACTCCATACTGATATTGATACCCGCGTACAAACCATTATTGACGATAACACAGACTGGTTATGCCATAAAGGTTGTGATACTTGTTGCAAACGGCTTGCTGAAATTCCGAAACTCACCGCAAAAGAATGGGCATTATTGCAAGAAGGCTTATCCGCCTTACCCAAACAACAACTACTAGATATTAGCCAAGCGATGACAGAACTGGCTCAGCAAAGCACCCGCCCACTGACGTGTCCGATGTTAGACCAATCTTTAGGGGCTTGCAGAGTGTACGCGCATAGACCTGTGGCGTGTCGCAGCTATGGCTTTTATGTGCAACGTGATAAAGGACTTTATTGCCAAGAAATAGAAGCCCGCGTGGCAGAAGGCGAGTGGGCAACAGTGGTGTGGGGTAATCATGATGTGATTGACAGGCAACTCAACGCGCTAGGCGATAGCCGTGATTTAACTGAATGGTTCGCGCTTTGGCACGAGCTGTTTTAAATTAACTTAAAACAGCTCGCGTTTTTACATTATTTAAAAATTGCCTCAGCGGCGGCTTTTAATTTTTCATCATCTTTTTGAATGCCCGCCATCATCGGATTTGTGGTCGCTTTCGCGCCTGCAATTAAAGCATCAGCCGTTTTAAATTTGGCTTTTAACGCATCAAGTGTAGGAGCTACCGCGCCACTATGACATGTTTTGCAGGCAGCGGAAGGATCAGCCATTGATATTGATGGACTCAACGCCAACAGAGTAAGAGTTAATAATGTTCTTTTCATGATTTAAGTGACCTCGTTAGTTTTAGTTACAAACGTTTTTCGGCAAAATTAGCATTTTTATAAAACGGACTTTGCTGCCTCATAAGGTAACATTTAATTAGCCGTTTTGTACCACAATTGGCGCGAATTTGGCTTTGAAATCTTTAGCGCGTAAGGCTAATTTTGCCGAGGCTTTGCGAGCAATTTCTTGATAAAGTTGCGCGGCTCTACCTTCAGGGTCGGCGACAACGGTGGGATAACCTGAATCGGCTTGCTGGCGAATTGCCATATCTAAAGGCAACGCTCCTAAAAAATCGACTTTATTGGCATCAGCTAAAATCGCGCCGCCACCTGTGCTGAAAATCGCTTCTTCATGTCCGCAGTTTGAACAAATATGCAAGCTCATATTTTCAATAATGCCCAGCACGGGTACGTTCACTTTAGCAAACATACTCAAACCGCGTTGCGCGTCTAACAGGGCAATATCTTGTGGTGTGGTGACAATAATCGCGCCGCTGACAGGGAATTGTTGCGCTAAGGTTAAATGAATGTCACCTGTTCCGGGTGGTAAATCAATAATCAAATAATCCAAGTCATCCCATTGGGTGTCTCTAAATAATTGTTGCAAAGCATTGGTGACCATAGGCCCGCGCCAAATCACTGCGGTATCTGCTTCAATTAAATAACCAATGGACATGGTTTGAATGCCATGTGCTATTTTGGGTTGCATAGTTTTTTGGTCTAAGCTTTCAGGAATACCCGATAAACCCAGCATGGTCGGAATGCTAGGGCCATAAATATCAGCATCTAAAATCCCCACTCGCGCCCCTTCAGAGGCTAATGCCAAGGCTAAATTGACCACGGTGGTGGATTTACCCACGCCGCCTTTACCTGAGGCTACTGCGATAATGTTTTTAATATGCGGATTGGGTTTTAGGGTTTGTTGCACTGCGTGCGCGACGATATTGACATTCACGCACACCTTGACACCTTCAACGCCGTCTAGGCTTTGTAATAACTGCTCCACTTGGTTTTGCAATGTCTGCACATAGTTTTTGGCAGGATAGCCCAGTTCAATTTTAACGCTGAGTTTATTGCCTTCAATCACAATGGCTTTCACCGATTTAGCGGCTATTAAATCTAAGCCGTGATGGGGGTCTATGACCGTTTTTAGCAGGTTTTCCACTGCTGATTTTTCAATACTGCTCATGAAATATCCGAAAGAAAATAGAAAAGTGTGAAGCGATAAGCAGATTTCGCGCCGTCTCGCTTAAGTAACACTCTACTCGTTGAGCGGTGATAGGACAAGTGAAGTGGTTATTAAAAGTTTATTGCTCGTGTTTTTTGCGTGGGAACGAGATTTTTTTATAAAAACGGCGTAATTTTTTCAACAAGACTAATAATAGGTACTGCAATATCGCCTATTTTAATAGCTGTGTTTTTAATACTCTCTAAACTTAAATCACACCATTGTTTTCTGGGTTGTTCACTATGAATTTCATTTACTAAGGTTGTAGCATCATTATTGATTTGCACTAACATAGCTGAATTTTCAGCGGGTACTTTGTGTTTAAGCTGTTCAATTTGCAATAATAAATCAGCCAATAGTGATTTAATATCCTCATTATTGCTTTGTGTTTTAATAATATCATGCCCTGCTATATCGCCGTTATTATCGCCTTCAATATAGTTCTTTGCCTTAATGTTTCTTATTGTTTCCAATTTATCCCCCTCGTGATAATCACCATAATTATTAATAATTCTTTGCTGTGCTAATTCTCTATTTTCACGTTTTTCAATGCCATTTAATAATTCCGCAACATCATAATCTTTTCTCAATTTACCAACCGTATATTTATCTTTTCCCATTATTTCATAACCAATTAATTCTTGATATTCAACCGTAATGCTAGGATTATCAGGTAATGGCACTAATTCAGTAATAGTTAATTTTTCAAAGCTGTTATGAATTTCAGTTAAAGTATTGTGAATCACTGCAAAATAATCGCGTTTTTGCAAGCCCGAAACTTGAATATCAATAGTTTTATCTTGATTATCAGCGCGAATTAAAGCCGTGGCTTGTGTGCTGTTATCATACAAAACCGCGCCTGTACGCCAGCGTAGATTATCTTTTATCTCTAGGTGACGTTTAACAATAAACCGCGCCATCACCGATTTGGGTAAAAAATCATATTGAATGCGAAAGCGTAATAATTTAGCACTAGGAAAATTAAACTCAGGTTCTTGCACCTCTAATAAATCAGGAATTAATAAGGCTTGATTATTAACGCTATAACATAATTCAAACTTTTTCATTAACTCAATAATATGCCGATGCTTTTCAGAGGGATAACTATAATCTTGTTCATTTTTTGGCTCTAAAATAACGCTTAAATCATCAAGATATAATACGCCATATTTAACGGCTAATTGTTTGGCATTAATAATTTTATAAACGGCTTCAGTGAGCCACTGCGGTTGTAAAACATGGGTATCTTTTAATTCAAAATCAGCAAAATAAACCACTACGCCTAAATCATGTAAGTATTGCGCTAAAATATCTTGGGTTTTAGGCTCGATTATTTTGTGTTCACGACATAACTGCCGATACTGCTCACAACTAATATAATGCGCTGTCCACGATTCTAAGGTTGTTTTAACTTCAAACCAACTCTGTCCCCATGTGGTTTGTAACATTTCAACCGAGTTAAAAGTATTAATAAAGGCTTTTTTAAATGCGTTTAAACCCTCTTTGGTTTGGCAAGATACTTTATAAAAGCCAATAATACTGGAATACTTATCGAGTAAATGTTTGCGATTGACATCAAAACTAGGATGCTCATCAATTTTATTTAATACAATTAATACAGGTGACGCGCCGCCAAAACTTTCAATATGTTTTAACCAGTATTCGGCATCTTCTTCTTTGCGTCCGTCTAATACTAATATATATAAACTGCGTTTGGATAAAAAGAATTGATGGGTGGCGTGCATAATTTGTTGTCCACCAAAATCCCAATAATGCAGGGTTAAGTTTTGATGTTGCCAATGATGAATATTAATGCCGTGGGTTTGGCTTTCTTGTGCGTTAAAAGTTTCATTGCGTAATACTTTACTCAATGACGTTTTACCCGCGCCGCCGTCACCTATAAATAAGACTTTAAATTCATTTAACGGACGTTGCGGTTCTTTTAATGAATCAAAATAGGCTTTAATGGCGGCATTGCCTTGTTGGATTATTTCTATGGGCGGAGATTCTAGGGGATTGCCTTGTAGATGAAGTCCTTTTTTATAAGAACCCCATTCAATATCTAAACCTAAATTGAGTGTCCATTCAGGTAATGGAGTTAGTTGATTATGGCTTAAAATAAGCGTAGTTAAATTAATTAGCCCTGTTAAAGCATTAATATCACTAAGTTGATTATGGTTTAAAATAAGCGTAGTTAAATTAATTAGCCCTGATAAAGCATTAATATCACTGAGTTGATTATGGCTTAAAACAAGCGTAGTTAAATTAATTAACCCTGCTAACGAATTAATATCGCTGAGTTGATTAACCCGTAAATCAAGCTCAGTTAAATTAATTAGCCTTGCTAAAGCGTTAATATCACTGAGTTGATTCCTACATAAATAAAGTTGCTGTAATTGGGTACAGTTTTTTAAAAAACTTATATCTTTTAATTCACAACGCTCTAAATTTAATGCAATCAGTTGTTTTTGTGTATTCAGCGCGTAGCTTTTACTCTTGCCCCATACCGAATTAAAATCTTTTTCCTCAAGTTTTTCCCCAATAATCCCTTCAATTTCTTTAATTACTGCTAAATCAGACATGGCGTATTACTCAGAATGGTTTGGGATTAATTTACTATAATAGTTTCATATCAAACTGACATAACGACTGCCAGTCCTCCAAAGGACTAGCAGTCGTTTTTATAGGTCATATTGAATTAAAAACACTGTATTTATTATTAGCATTAGTATAATTCAGCGTTTATAATAAGCAATTATAATCTATCGCTTAACAGAGGCTTTTATGAATCCTGCAAAAAAAATCAATATCAGCATTGAGGATTATTTAAACGGCGAACTGCTCAGCGACATAAAACACGATTATATTAATGGTGAAGTTTATGCTGTGTCGGGGGCAAGTCGAACCCATAATATTATTAGCATGAATCTTGCCGCATTACTCTATAATCATTTACGCGCAACGCCTTGTCGCGTGTTTGGCTCTGATATGAAAGTGGGTATATTCACCGCTAACGATGATTATTTTTATTATCCCGATATACAAGTGAGTTGTCATAACTCAGGGCATGAACAGTATAATACTGAACCCTTATTAATTATTGAAGTATTATCACCAACAACCGAACGCAAAGACCGTGCTGAAAAGTTTTCTAATTATCGTAAATTAAAAAGCTTGCAAGAATATGTATTAATTGCACAAGATTGTCAGCGGGTAGAAATTTATCGCGCCAATAATGCGTGGGATTTAAGTTTATTTGGTTTGGATGAGAGTATTTATTTTGAATCAATTGCTTTAACTTTAAATATTGCCGAAATTTATCAAGATAGCGCAATAATGAGTTAAACAGTATTTGTGCAGACGTTGCAGTGCAACGTCTCTACGTTGGCATTAGCTAAATGTCAATCCTCATAACAAAAAAATACTTCATTTAAATCTATTGCGAGTTCAGGAAATAAATGCGGCGTTGCCACATCATCATTACTGTACATGGCTTTTAATTGATACTGCCCCGCGTCATTTAATATAAACTGATAAATGGCTTGTTCGTGCGGATACACTAGCCAATACTCTAAAACGCCGCTTTCTTCATATAAGGCATATTTAATTTTCATTTCCTTTTTTGAATTACCTTTGGACAAGATTTCAATAATCCATTCAGGCGCACCATTACAACCTTGTTCATCTAATTTGCTGGTTTCACAAATCACAGATAAATCAGGTTGCACTACAGTATGAATATCTTTATTGGCAAGTAATGATTTTCTACGGTCATATAAACGCACATCAAAAGGCGCGGCATACACTTGGCATTTTTTATGGCGAAAATAATTATAAATCGTTGCCGTTAAATGCGTGGAAATACGTTGATGATTTACATTAGGCGCGGGTGACATTAAACTAATTTTGCCTTTAATTAATTCTATTGCCTCATCAAAAGACCACGTTAAATAATCAGCATAACTATAGCTTTTGTTTAAATCTAATTGTGATAATTGCGTAATCGGAGTCATGATTTTAAATCCTAAAAAATACGGCTTAATTAAACGCGCTATTGTACGCTGTTAATAATCAAGCCAAAACCATAACGCCTCAATTATGCCTAGCAGTGGCTAGCGGTTACAATAAGCCAACACTTAAAAACCGCTTTGAGACCATAACCGATGAGTATCGACTATAAAAAAACCTTAAATTTACCGACCACCGCTTTCCCCATGAAAGCCAGCCTAGCCCAGCGCGAACCCGAGCAGTTAAAAAAATGGCAACAAACGGATTTATATAACAAAATCCGCCAAACCAGCGCAGGCAGACCGCCGTTTATTCTGCACGATGGCCCACCGTATGCGAATGGCGAGATTCATATCGGTCACGCGGTTAATAAAGTATTGAAAGATATTATTGTCAAAGCCAAAAGCTTGCAGGGTTTTGACGCGCCTTATATTCCGGGTTGGGATTGTCACGGCTTACCGATTGAATTGCAGGTAGAACAAAAAGTCGGTAAAGCAGGGGTGAAAGTCTCGCCTAGCGTGTTTCGTAAAGCCTGCCGCGAATACGCCGCTAAACAAGTCGCCATTCAAAAAGAGGCGTTTGTGCGTTTGGGCGTGTTTGGTGAATGGGACAAGCCGTATTTAACAATGGATTTTGCGTTTGAAGCCGACATCGTGCGTTCGCTGGGCAAGATTGTCGATAACGGGCATATTGCTAAAGGCGCGAAACCTGTGCATTGGTGTACCGATTGCGGTTCTGCTTTGGCTGAGGCGGAGGTGGAATATGAGGACAAACAATCCCCCGCCATTGATGTACGCTTTAGCGTGGTTGATACAGAGGCGTTTATCGGCTTATGCACACCTAGCGATAACGCCGCGCCAGTGCAAGGCAACTTATCAGTAGTGATTTGGACAACAACCCCGTGGACATTACCTGCTAACCAAGCCGTGGCTTTAAATGCGGAATTAACCTACGTTGTGGTGCAAATCAACAAAGATGACACAAACGAATGTCTCGTGTTAGCCCAAGACTTACTCGAAAGCGCGTTAAAACGTTATGGCGTAAGCGATTACAACATTATCGCCACCTGTTTAGGTTCTGCTTTAGAACATCAAACGCTAGAACACCCGTTCTATAACCGCCAAGTACCCATTATTTTAGGCGACCACGTTACGACTGACGCGGGTACAGGCGCAGTGCATACCGCGCCAGCACACGGTCAAGAAGACTATGTAGTAGGACGGGTTTATAACTTGCCTGTGGATTGTCCTGTGGGCGGCAATGGCGTGTTTTTACCTAATGTTGATTTATTCGCAGGTCAGCACGTTTTCTCAGCTAATGCCAATGTGTTAGAAACTTTGCGCGAGTTGGGCAAGTTAGTACATTCACACAACATCACCCACAGCTATCCCCATTGCTGGCGACACCACACCCCCGTGATTTTTAGAGCCACACCACAATGGTTTATTGCGATGGCAAAACAAGGTTTGCGCGAACAAGCCTTAGTGGAAGTGCAACGCGTTGAATGGATTCCAGACTGGGGACAAGCGCGAATTGAATCCATGCTTAATAATCGCCCTGATTGGTGTATCTCGCGGCAACGCACTTGGGGCGTTCCTATTCCATTCTTTGTGCATAAAGAAACGGGTGAACTGCACCCCAACACTGCCGATTTAATCGAACAAGTCGCACACCGCATTGAACAAACAGGCATTGATGCGTGGTTTGACTTAGAAGCGAGCGAATTATTAGGCGAAGACGCGGTTAATTACGATAAAAGCACCGACACTTTAGACGTGTGGTTTGATTCAGGCGTGACTCATCAAGCAGTATTGCGCCGCCGCGATAATCTACATTTCCCCGCCGACTTATATTTAGAAGGCTCAGACCAGCATCGTGGTTGGTTTCAATCCTCCTTGCTTGCCTCAGTGGCTATGAATACAGTCGCGCCTTATAAACAAGTGCTAACGCATGGCTTTACCGTGGACGCGAAGGGCGAAAAAATGTCCAAATCCAAAGGCAACGTGATTCCGCCGCAAGCAGTGATGAAAAACTTAGGCGCGGATATTTTGCGTTTATGGATAGCCTCCACTGACTACCGCGCTGAAATGCGCGTCTCTGACGAAATTTTAGAACGTACCGCCGATGGTTATCGTCGTTTAAGAAATACCGCGCGGTTTTTATTAGCCAATTTACATGACTTTGACCCCAAGCAACATTTAATACCAACTGCGGATTTACTCGCCTTAGACCGTTGGATTATGGACAAAGCCTTGCAATTACAAGACGAAGTCAAAGCCGCTTATGAGGCGTATCACTTTCAAACCGTTTATCAAAAAGTGCATTCTTTTTGCGTGATTGAATTGGGTGGTTTTTATTTAGACGTGATTAAAGACCGTCAATACACCGTTAAAGCCGACACCTTAGCGCGGCGTTCGGCGCAAACCGCGCTGTATCATGTGGTTCACGCGCTAACCCGCTGGCTTGCACCTATCTTAAGTTACACCGCTGAAGAAATTTGGCGATATATCCCCGCGCAAGACAGCGAATCGGTATTTTTAAGCACTTGGTACGAACATTTAGAACCTTTAAACGATACTGGCGCGTTTAACCATGATTTTTGGCAAAAAATCATGAACTTACGCACCGCTATCAGCAAAGAACTGGAAAAAAGCCGCAACAAAGGTGAAATCGGTTCATCACTCAATGCTGAAATTGACTTGTACTGCTCTAGCGAGTGGTTCAATGACTTAAGCCAGTTGCAAGACGAATTACGCTTTGTGTTTATCAGCTCAGCGGCGCGGGTATTGCCTTTAGAAGCCAGCCCTGAAGATGCCTTAATCACTGAAATAGACGGCATTAAACTCAAACTCAAAGCCTCTGAACACACTAAATGCGTGCGTTGCTGGCATCATCGCCCCGAAGTTGGCACACACGCAACCCACCCCGAGTTATGCGACCGCTGCATTGAAAACGTAGACGGCGCAGGTGAGAGCCGTTTATATGCTTAAGTGGTTATGGCTTTCAGTAGTGGCAATTGTCTTAGACCAAGCCAGTAAGTTATTAATTGATTATTCAATGGTGTTATATCAATCCATTGCCATCACGCCGTTTTTTAATTTGACTTATGTGCATAATACAGGCGCGGCATTTAGTTTTTTAAGTGAAGCGGGCGGCTGGCAACGTTGGTTTTTTGCAGGGCTGGCAATAGTTATTAGCGGTATTTTAGCGGTGTGGCTTTTGAAATTAAAACCCCACGAAAAACTATTAGCGGTGGCATTATCGTTAGTATTAGGCGGCGCGATTGGCAATTTAATTGATAGAGTCGCGTATGGTTATGTTATCGACTTTTTGGACTTTTATTATAATGATTGGCATTTTGCCGCGTTTAATATTGCAGACTCGGCAATTAGTTTAGGCGTGGGGTTAATGTTATTAGAATCGTTTGGTATTGGTCGGGCGATTGTTAGAGAGGATTGATAGGTTTAAATAGGCGTATTTTAGTTTTTTAAAATACGCCTATATCATAAAGAAATCTAATTTGTTAAGGAGTTTAATATGTTAAACAGTCTTAAAATTAAAAATTTTCGTTGTCTTGAAGATTTAACATTTAATCATTTAGCACGGGTTAATTTGTTAGTTGGACGGAATAATGTCGGTAAAAGCACAGTGTTAGAAGCATTAAGAATTTATGCTACTTACGGAGACCCCCGAGAAATAGAGAAAATTTTAAATGAGCATGATGAAACATTAGATGTTGTTAAAAATGGTGAGGACGAAATAAATTTACCAGTACAGCATTTGTTTACAAATCATCAAATCGGTGAAACCAAAAATTCTGAAATCTATATCGGAAATATAGAGAAGACAGAGTTTACTGAAATGAAAAGGACTTATTATTCTTTTGAAAAATTTCCTGATAAAGAATTAAAACGATTAAATAAATTATTAGGAATGCCCACATCAGCAAGCGCAATGCGAAGAAAAGAATTAGGTACTGAAATGCCAAAACTTTCAGCAGATTCTAATGCAGCAAAACAAGCCTTGAAAGTAAATTGCAAGAGCGAATTATTAAAAAATCACTCTCGATTAGAAAAAAAAGGAATCCTAGAATTTTGGTTTGATTTTGAGGATTATGATAAAAATGAATATGAAGGACATTCAAGATTGCAAAAGGAAGGATTGTTTCTTCCTTTTTCATATATACCAACTTCTTTTTTATCAATTGATACAATCGCAGAGATTTGGGATAGTATTTTATTAACTGAATCACAGAAACAGGTAGTAGAAGCTCTTAATATCATTAAGTCAGGGGTTGAAGGAATTGGCTTTGTAAAACGTAAAGACACAACTAAATCATCAAGTGAAAGATGTGTCATTATAAAAATGGAAAATGAAGATAAACCGTTTCCATTAAAAAGTTTGGGTGATGGCATGACACGAATATTACAATTGATATTGTCTTTGATAAAAGCTAGAAACGGTTTTTTATTAATTGATGAATTTGAAAATGGTTTGCATTATTCAGTTCATGCCAAAGTTTGGCAATTAGTTTTTCAATTAGCAGAAAAATTGAATGTACAAGTCTTTGCTACTACACATAGTTGGGATTGTGTAAAAGGTTTTGGTGCTGTTTGGGAAAAAGAAGGTAATCAAAACAAGGGAAGTTTTCACCGTTTATTTTTGAATCCAAATAAAAATAAAGTTGATGTTATGCCTTATGATTGTGAAACGCTTGATAGTGCTATCGAAGAAAATATCGAGGTTCGCTAATGGAGAAAAATTTTAAGAATATTGGAGATGATAAAAAGATTCTTTTAGTCGAAGGTATAAATGATTGTCATGTTATTAAACATTTATGTTTAAAACATAGTTTAAAAGAGACCTTTAAAACTTATGATTGTGGTGGCTATGAAGAGTTAATTAAGAAAATTCAACCTATCCTAAAACTAGAAAAACACCCTGATATTATTGGGATGGTCGTTGATGCTGATAAACCTGAGGATAATCCTAACTTGAATTCAGTATTCCAATCTATTTCAGATAGATTAAAAAAAGTATGTAATGCTTACTCAATACCTAAAAATGTTTCACAAGGTGGGATTATTATTCCTGCTGTGGATATTTATCCTAAAATTGGTATTTGGTTCATGCCGAATAATTCTGATATTGGAATGTTGGAAAATTTCTTAATGAAATTAGCAATTAATACAAACGAAGACAGTTTAAATTTTGCTAGGGAATGTGTTCAATCGGCTAAGGACAAAGGTTTTACTTCATTTAGAGATGTTCAACACGCTAAAGCGATTATTCACACTTATTTAGCTTGGCATGATGAACCGGGTGATACCTTGGGAAAAGCAATAAGAGCCAGTAATATTGATTCTCATGCGCCGCTTGCAATTGATTTTATTAATTGGCTAAAAGAACTTTTTGAAATCTCTGAAAATGAATAATCATTTTCACGACTCGCCCTAGCCATTCGTGGTAAATTTCAAAAAGGCAGTGGCGGTGATAAATAATAAGTTTTTAGTTATTCATCGGGTGTGCAATTTATAGGTACACACCTATTTTTATATTTTTTGAAAACATTATGAATGAAATAGATAAAATAAATGAATGGAATCTGGCTAAACACATAGAAAAAATGTATAACACTCAACATTTGAGTGACGATGAAATATGTCAAAAAATAGGTATTTCAAGAGTTGAACTACGCCGTAATTTACGCGCCTTATCATTAATTAAACAATATGAATTATCCGATTATGGCGAACAATTTAATGAAAAACTGTTTTCTATTTTTAAAACAGCCGTTCATAGTTTTGATTTAAAAGAATGGTTAGGCTGGGATGAAACAGAATATAAAGCCAAAAACATAGCTAGACTTAATTGGTTTTTTTCGTGGATTTCAGAAGATGATAATCTTCCACCTGCTATTGTTAAACGAGAAGATGTGCTTATTTTAAGTAAATTAATAAATGATACTAAAGCCATCGAACAATTAAACATAAGCCGCGATATTAATGAGGCTTATCGTGCCAGTGATTTAGTTTTCAAAGAACGACAAGACGAGGCAATAAAATCAATTACTAAAGAAATTGATACTTTAGCGCAAATGGCAATTCAAAATAAAAACTTGCCTGAATTAGAAAATGCGTTAGGTCGTTTGCAAAGTATTATTGATAGAACTAAAGCGTCTAGTTTATCGGGTGTAGAGCAAAATACTGTTTTTCATGACCGTATTCACCAGCATTTTACTGAATTGATGATATGCCATTATAAAAAAATAAATCATTTAAAAATTACTAAAATTGCGCGTATTAATCTCTTTTCAGGATTTAATAATTCAGGTAAAACAACATTATTAGAAGCCATTTATTTATTATCTAAACAAAATGATTTTGGCGGTTTATTAGATATAATTCGGCGGCGCGGAAAAGTATCTGAAGACCGTTTAAATTCAGAATGGTTTGCTGAATGTTTACCTGAATCTTATCAATTAACAGGTGTTTTTGATACTCAGCAAACGACTGTGACAATGAAATCTTACTTAGAAGACAGTCACGAATTTGATAAAGCACGTTATTTAAAAAGCGTTGAATTAACTTCAACCTTTGACAATATTCAACAAGAATCATTAACCCGCGTTTTTCAAGGACGAAACCGCGAGACTCAAGCAGGTTCAATTAAATTACTGTGTCCAGCGGTATTTAATAGTCCTTTTTCTTTTAACGAACCGCATTGCTACACTTCTTTTTATCATAAAAGTGTGCAATCTAAAGCCCTAGATGACATTTTTACATTTATTCAACGTGATGTAGTTCCGAGTATTAGTGATATTCGTTTAGTCGATAAATGGCAACGTTTTTTAGTAACTGACAATGATTTTAGTTCTGCACCTGATTTAATGGAATATGGCGAGGGTTTGCAACGTATTTTCTTTATTTCTTTATTATTCGCCTCAGCACAAAATGGTATTGTTTTAATTGATGAGTTTGAAAATGCTATCCATACTGAATTAATCGGTAAGTTTTGTCAGTTTATTCATACTTTATCCAAACTATTTAATGTACAGGTTTTTTTAACCAGTCATAGCAAAGAATGTATTGATGCCTTTATTAAAAACGTACCTAATGACAGTATTAACGATTTTGCTTTTCATGCTTTAGTTTGTAAAGAAAATAACATTATTGCGCGTGAATTTACAGGACATGAATTTCAAAAACTATTAAATGCGGGTGATGTTGATTTAAGGAGAGCTAGATAATGCAAGAAGTTAAAGCATTATTGGTTTTTTGTGAAGGCTCGCATGATGTCGCTTTTGTTCAACAAGTATTTAAGCTTTGTTTAGGATTTAAAACAGTAGAATGGAAATTCAGTGAATATCCAGCACCTTTTCAAGATTTATTTAAAACTAGCGTTCAGCATCATGCCGCCAAAGATTTAAGTTTAGATATGGCGCGTAAATTCTTTTTACCCGATTGTGTATTGCAAAAAGAAGCTTATTTAGTTTTAATTTTTAATGCAGGCGGTAGCGAACAAACCGATAAAGTTAAGCTATTACTTAAAAACTTTTTAGCTTTATTAGAGCAATCAGCCATTTTTCCTAATGACGCAACAGCAATTGTAAGCCAAGCCTATTATTTATTTCTCTATGATGCTGACTCTATAGGAACAACTGTATTATTCAATAAAATAAAACAAGATTTTTCAAGTATTGAAGATGAACCCAGATGGTCTTTTAGTGATTGGCGTTTTTTAGATAATAATCCATTGGGAGCAATTGCTGAAAACAAAGCCGCTTATATTTGGTGTACTAATCCACAGAATGGAACACTTGAAGATATAATATTGCCTATGTTTGAAAAAGACCAAGAAAAAATTATCAAAAAAGCCACTGATTTTATTGATAGTGATATATTTGTTTGGGAAACAAATGATTCAAATTTAAAACATCAAATTGCTGCAATTGCTAAACGTAAAAAAGCCATTATGACTTGTGCTGGACAGCGTAAAAAAACAGGTAGTTCAATGAATGTTATTATTAGTCAATCTAACTTGATTAATAAAAATACTTTTTTAAATGATACTAACGTAAAAGCTTTTAGCGATTTCATCAAAGCATTTTTAGGTCTTTAACTTAATTTACAAATCCTAATTCAAAACCCATTAATCAGAGATTCACATCGTGCATACAAAAGAATATAACCAACAATTACAAAACACCGTTAGCCAATTATTAGACGAGGCAAAACAACAAGGCGCGACTGCCGCTGAAGCGGGATTGAGTTTAGAAAAAGGCTTATCAATTACAGCGCGACTGGGCGAAGTCGAAACCATTGAAAATCATTGCAGTCAGGGCTTGGGTATTACCGTTTATTTTGGACAACGCAAAGGCTCAGCCAGTACCACTGATTTATCCTTAGCTTCAATTAAAGAAACCGTGAGCGCGGCCTGTAGTATTGCCAAATATACCAGCGAAGACAGTTATGCTGGACTGCCCGAAAAAGAATGGTTAGCCACTGAGTTTCCTGATTTAGATATTAATCATCCGTGGAATATCAGCACCGATAAAGCCATTGAATTAGCCATTGAATGTGAAACAGCGGCTCGTGAATATCACCAAGAAATAACTAACTCAGAAGGTGCGAGTATTAATACCCATCAAGGTATTCGCGTTTTTGGTAATAGCTTGGGGTTTTTACAAAGTAGAATTTCCACGCGGCATTCATTAAGTTGCTCAGTATTAGCCCAACGTGGCGATAGTATGCAGCGCGATTATTGGTATAGCGTAGCGCGTAATGCCCAGTTATTAGAAGATGCTAAAACCATAGGACAAAAAGCCGCGCAAAGAACCTTAAAACGATTATCAGCGCAAGGATTAACAACGCGTCAATGCCCAGTATTATACAGTGCAGAAATTGCTTCGAGTTTATTAGGTTCTTTTATTAGTGCCATTAGTGGCGGTAATTTATACCGTAAATCCTCATTCCTATTAGACGCATTAAATACGCAAGTATTCCCTGAGTTTGTGCATATTTATGAACAGCCTTATTTATTGGGCGGTTTGGGCAGTAGTGCGTATGATGGTGAAGGCGTAAAAACTCAAAACCGTGATTTAATTAAAGACGGGATTTTACAGAGTTATGTTTTGGGTAGTTATTCAGCGCGTAAATTAGGTTTGGCAAGTACAGGTAATGCAGGTGGTGTACATAATTTAAGTATTGACTCTGGCAATAAAAGTTTTGATGATTTATTAAAAGAGATGAATACGGGTTTATTAGTCACTGAATTAATTGGTCAAGGGGTTAATATTGTTACGGGTAATTATTCACGCGGCGCGGCTGGGTTTTGGGTGGAAAATGGCGTGATTCAATATCCTGTGGAAGAAATTACTATTGCGGGTAATTTAAAAGAGATGTTTAAAAATATCATAGCCATTGGCAATGATATTGATTATCGCGGTAGTACGCGCACAGGTTCTATTTTAATTGAACAAATGGCATTGGCGGGTAGTTAAGAACTGAATAAAATAATAACAGGAGGTCAGGCTTTGCCTGACCTCCTAAAATTACGCAGATTATTGAGT
>JBAQSX010000095.1:0-31937 GCA_049296695.1 Methylococcaceae bacterium
GATTAAAACTCCACTCTAATATCTTTTGGGCGTTCGATGAGGTGCAAACAATACCATTATGCTCACCACAAAAGGCTTTTAAATCCGCCGCTGAATTAATATAAGTCACGGGCGTAACCATATTATCAGCGTCAATTACTTGCGATAATTCTTGCCAGCATTGTTTAACTTTAATTAAATTTGCCATATCCGCCATTGAACAACCTGCGGCTAAATCAGGCAAAATACTAATCTGCTCTGGGCGCGATAATATATCCGCCACTTCTGCCATAAAATGCACACCGCAAAACACAATATATTCAGCGTTAGATTGCGCGGCATTGCGTGAGAGTTTTAATGAATCACCCGTAAAATCGGCGTGTTTAAATACTTCGTCACGTTGATAATGATGACCTAAAATGATTAATCGCTCGCCTAATTTGGCTTTAGCATTAATAATAATTTCATCACATTGCTCATCATCTAATAAAGCGTAATTTTGAATGGGTAAAGTCATAATAATTAATAGTGAATAATGAATAAAATTTGGAGGTCAGGCTTTGCCTGACTTTAATATAGAATCAGGCAAAGCCTGACCTCCTGTTATAATTCTAAAGAATGTGCAAAGGTATGTAAGCTACAAATCACTAATACCCCCGCCATAATTAAAGCGATTTGTTGCAACGAGGTTTTTATATCAGTTTTTTTATGTAAAGACGGAATTAAATCAGCCACGGCAATATAAATAAAACTCGAAGCCGCTAAGGCTAAAAAATAAGGCAAACTGTGTTTAACATCTTCTAAACTAAAATATGCCAATACCCCGCCCACTACGGTACTTAGACTCGCTAGCATATTATAAAAAAGCGCGTTACGTTGACTATAGCCGCTTTGTAATAAAATGGCAAAATCACCGACTTCTTGGGGTATTTCATGAGCGGCGACAGCTAAACTGGTGACAATCCCTAATTTAATATCGGTTAAAAAAGCGGCGGCAATTAATACCCCATCGACAAAATTATGAATACTATCGCCTACAATAATTAATGTCCCTGCCGAATGCCCATGATGATGAGAATGTCCGTGATGTTCATGATTATCTTCTTGCTCATAATCACCAAAATGACAATGCCGCCAGATTAATAATTTTTCTAATATAAAAAATCCTAATATTCCCGCCAAAATAGTCGCTGATAAAGTTTGTACTTGATTAACTTGTACAGATTCAAATGCTTCGGGAATTAATCCCCAAAATGCCACGGCTAATAATGCGCCTATGGCAAAACTAATACCGTGTGGTAATACTTTGGTTTTTTGATTTTCGGGTAATAATAAAAATAAGGCGGCGGCAAGTACGCTTAATATGCCACCAATGGCGGTAAAAACAATAATATAAAGCAATAAAGACATGAAGGACTAAGGCGCGGCAAGAATGTTATAACATCACACTATAACATAGAGTGTGCTTTAACTGCGCCAAATCAGTGTCGCCATGCGTCCTGTTTGCTTGTCTCTGCGATAGGAATAAAAATGTTCGCTATCACTAACGGTACACAGTCCGCCGCCATAAACCGCGTGTATGCCCAAGGCGTTTAATTCACGCCGCGCAAGCTGATAAATATCAGCTAACCATTTGTTTTCTCGTGCTTTAAAGGCTAAGGCGTTGTCTTGGGATTGCGCTACAAATACTTCGCGCACTTCCGCGCCCACTTCAAATTGCTTCGTGCCAATGGCAGGGCCTAACCATGCGATAAACTCGGCTTTAGGGTTATCAACGCGTAGAGCGGCTACGGTGTTGCTGATAATGCCATCTGCCAAGCCGCGCCAACCCGCATGAATGGCGGCGATTTGCTGTCCGTCAGTGCTACATAACGCCACGGGCAGACAATCGGCGGTCAGTACCGCGCACACTACCCCCGCTTGATTGCTGTAGCTGGCATCGGCGTTGATGGGCTGTGCGCTTGTTTGAGCGCGAACGGCGGTATTGCTATGGGTTTGATTAAGCCAGATGGGCGCGTTGGGTAGGTTTAATAATTGCATTAACTGTTGCCGATTTTGCAAAACTGTATCGCTATTATCTCCAACGTGGCTGGCTAAATTAAAACTTGAATAAACGCTTTGGCTGTTGCCGCCTGTGCGATAGGTTGTTATGGCGTGAATATTATTGGGTACTTGCCAATTAGCGATTAAATAATCGGTGGGGTGCATGGGGTGTTCCGTTAATTTAATGGATGATTAATAAGGGCGGTTTTAATGGTGGGGCAATTGGATTTTTTTAGGGCTTGGTTGAAATTATCATCATAAAACCAATTAGCGCGAGCAATAATTGCTTGTGCAATAACATTGTCTTTGCAAACTAACTCATTAGCAAAATAAGCCGTTAATTTTGGTTGATAATCTTTATTGTCTTTAAGGCAATGAATTTTAATATCATAGTTACCACCTATAAAACAATCTTGATATGATTTAGCAGTGCTTAAATCTGTTGCTTTGTCAACTTCTAAGAGCCTTAAAATGTTATTACTTAATTCTTGATTGATACCATTGGATTTTAAATTTTGTTGTAATTCAGCATAATGCTCTTGGGTTAATATTAATGTAACATTTGTAAAATTTACCAAATTAATATTTGCACTCTTTAAAAGAGTTCCCTCAATGTGTGCGCCACTTAAATCAGCTCCATTAAGGCGTGCTTTACTTAAATCAGCTCCTTCAAGGTAAGCCTCTTTTAAAACAGCTCCCTCAAGATGAGCCTCTTTTAAAACAGCTCCCTCAAGGTGTGCACCACTTAAATCAGCTCCCTCAAGGTGTGCGCCACCTAAATCAGCTTCCTCAAGGTGTGCGTCACTTAAATCAGCTTCCTCAAGGTGTGCGTCACTTAAATCAGCTTTTTTAAAATTAGTTTCTTGTAAATCAGCATACATAAAATGACTATTAATAAAATCAGTACAATTCAAATCACGTTGATTCAAATCAAGCCCTACTAAATTTTTTAGTAAATTATCATCTTTTTCTTTAGCACTTAATAAAGTCGCTATTTCTGGGCTTAAATCGCTTTTAGTTAATATTATCCAAGTAATCGTTAAATTTTGAAAAGCCGATATTTCATCTTGGATACTTTTTTTGCAAGGATAAATATTTTTTCCATAAAGAAATCGACAATAATTATTTCCTATTTTATTAAGAGGACTCTCACAATTTTCATCAGGCACAACAAATAAAAAAGAACTGCTTATAACTAAAGTAGACAATACTATTGTAACTAATGAAGAAAAATTTATTGCAGGTGTTGTTAATGCAGATAGACTACTAGTAGTAAATATTTCAATAACAAAAGTTAAACAGTGATTATAACAATAATGCACATCATTAATTACATTAATTACATAAGCACTAAAGGTAGTACCACTGATTTTGGCTAAAAAAACAATTAAAGTCAGTACATCTAAAATAACAACTAGGCGTTGACTATCATTAATTAATTCAGAATGATAAGGAATAAATCGAATTTGCACTAATAATAATAGTATTAAAGGCATCACATTAATACTAATGCTGACCATAATTCGTAACAGCATTCGCATAAAACTATCATGTTGCGCCCCGATAAGTGAATGCGAAAAAATGACATTAGCCAATTGCGTACGAAGTTTTTCTTTTATCGCGTTATCAGTAATTAAGATTAAATATTTTTCAAATAAACGTAGTTTTTGAGCTAATAAATACAGTTGCAATAAAAAATGAAAATGAAATATCCAAAACAAATACGGCGCGACTACATAAAAACCTAAAATAGACACTTCAACATCTAATAATGGTAATTTAATCGGACTTTCTTTTAACAGCATTTCATGAGTAGTACCTGCAACAATCACCCCCATATAAACGGCAATACTTAAAAATACAAAATATAATTCACGGACAACATTTGCGGCATCGTTGGCAGACGTTAAAGCCTCTTGGGCGTTTTGAATTTCATCGGACATGGCGTAATAATTCCGAAAAATAGTTGCGGTGAATTGTTTTATTAACTCAAGTTACGCAAAAATAATAGAACTGTAGGGGCAAAATATTTTTTGCCCTCTAATAATAATCGTTTGTTATTAAGGGCAAAAAATATTTTGCCCCTACTAATCAAATATAAAAACTCTGTAATCAAGAAAACTCTAATTTAAACCGCGCTGATTTTAAATATTCGGCTTCATGTTGCAAATCGGCATAAGTTAAAGGCGATTGAGCAAGCCAATTATCAGGGAAACGTAATTGAATTTTAGTTTTATTAAAACTAATACTAAATTCAGGTAAAAAATGTTCATGACGATTACGATGCAGTAAAACTGCCAAACGCAATAAAATACTTAAATGCGGCGCGTCTTCATACCAAGGCGCGGGCAAATGACTAAAACTTGCGCGTGAAAATTTACGCCGATGAGCGCGGATAATAGTGGCTAAGGCTATTTGGTCTTGGCGTGAAAAACCCGCTAAGTCACCGTATTCAATCACATAAGCACTGTGTTTGTGGTATTGGCTGTGGGCAATGTCGTTGCCAATTTCATGTAAATCAGCCGCCCAATACAGGAATTTTTGTTGGTCTTCTTGCGCCGCCCAAGGGCAGGTATATTGCAATTGCTCTAGCATTTTAGCCAGCGTGTTTTTAATACGCTCGGCGTGGGCAATATCGGTGTGGTAGCGTTCGGCTAAGGCTTTAACAGTATCAGTACGGCTATCGTGGTCGGATAAACGCCCTAATAAATCTTGAATTAATCCCTCACGCAACGCACCATCGGCCACTGTCATTTGTTCTATGCCTAAGCTGTTAAAAGTGGCATAAACAATCACCACACCGCCTGCAAAAATCGGCAAGCGTTCCACATCTAACTCAGGTAACAGTAATTCATTAACATGGTTGCATTGCTGAATATGCGCCACTAATAACTCTAAACCTGTGCGCGTAATGCCATTATTACTCCAGTTTTTTGCATGTAACACCCGCGCAATGGAACGCAAACTGCCAGACGCGCCGATGGCTTCTTGCCAATTACCGCGTTGGAATTTTTGTTCAAAAGGTTCAAGTTTGCGTTGGGCAAACAGTAAAGCTTGAGCGAAGGCTTTTTTGGATAATACCCCGCCTTTAAAAAATAATTCACTGACCGAAACGCAACCCATGTTTAGGCTTTCTTTGTCTTGCTGGGTGCTACCTGTGCCAATAATGTATTCGGTACTACCACCGCCTATGTCCATGACTAAGCGGGTTTTATTGGTATTACCTAAGCTGTAAATCACCCCTAAATAAATCAGCCGCGCTTCTTCAATCCCTGCAATAACATGAATCGGATGCCCTAAAGCCTGTTCGGCTTTCACTAAAAATTCGGGGGCGTTTTTGGCAGTGCGTAAGGTATTTGTGCCAACTACGCGCACGCTACCCACAGGAAAATTACGCACCCGTTGTCCAAAACGTTCCAAACACGCCAAAGCCCGCGCTTGGGTAGGTTCATCCAAAATAGTATTTTTATCCAAGCCAGAGGCGAGTCTGACCATTTCTTTCAAACGGTCGATAGTTTGCAACTTGCCATTGTTTAAGCTACAAACAATCATGTGAAAACTGTTAGACCCCAAGTCCACAGCGGCAACGATTTCAGGCGGTTTATTAGGCATGAGACATCCAGTTTTGTCTATGAAGCGAAGTGTTATCTGCTAGAATTGCGCGATTATTGCTAAGCATTGCCACGCAATGTATAGCCTCATTATAACATCGTGGTTTACAGATTAAGTCGCTTAAAGCCTTGCAAACCGCGTTAAATTCACTCTTTATTGCAACTCTGATTATGACTGCACTTTCCATTCGCCAGCTGAAAAAAACCTATAAAAACGGGTTTGAAGCCTTAAAAGGCATTGACCTTGACGTGCAAGCGGGTGATTTTTTTGCCTTACTAGGCCCTAATGGCGCGGGTAAATCCACAGCCATTGGTATTATTAGCTCCTTAGTGACCGCCTCTAGCGGCACGGTGAGTATTTTTGGACATGATTTAAAAAAAGAATTAGCCCAAGCGAAAAGCTGTTTAGGCTTAGTTCCCCAAGAGGTTAATTTTAATCAATTTGATACCGTAAAAAGTATTATCTTAAATCAAGCGGGTTATTACGGTACGCCTAAAAAATTAGCATTAGAGCGTATGGAATATTTTTTAAAACAAATGGATTTATGGGATAAACGCGACACTATTTCACGGCGATTATCAGGCGGTATGAAACGCCGCGTGATGATTGCAAGAGCGATGGTACACGCGCCTAAATTATTAATATTAGACGAACCCACCGCTGGGGTTGATATTGAAATTCGCCGTTCAATGTGGCAGATGATGCAAGAAGTCAATCAACAAGGCACAACCATAATATTAACTACCCATTATTTAGAAGAAGCCGAGAGTTTATGTCGCAATATTGCCATTATTGACCAAGGCAGAATTGTTGAAAACTCCGATATGGCAAGTTTATTAGCGCGTTTAAATGTCGACCATTTTGTGTTTGATTTAGCAGAACCATTAACTGTTGTGCCTGTCATTGACGGTTATCAAATAGACTCTATTTCAGATAAAACCTTAAGTGTCGCTGTGCCTAAACAATACGGTTTAAATCGCTTATTTGCTGAGTTAAATCAGTTAAATATAAAAGTGCTGAGTCTAAAGAATAAAAGTAATCGTTTAGAACAATTATTTATGGATTTAATCGATACTAAAACAGAACAGGTGAATAATGAATCGTAGTATTGCTTTTAGCACCATTTTACGCAAAGAAATTTATCGTTTTATTCGTATCTGGCCACAAACCTTATTACCCCCTGCCATTAGTACCGCCTTATATTTTTTAATATTTGGCAAATTAATCGGCGACCGTATTGGTACCATTCATGGCGTGAGTTATATGGATTATATTGTGCCGGGGGTGATATTAATGTCGGTGATTAGTCATTCTTATGCCAATGTGGTGTCTTCGTTTTATTCGTCTAAATTTCAACACAATATTGAAGAATTATTAGTCGCGCCCGTGCCTAATTGGGTCATACTCGCGGGTTATATTAGCGGCGGGATTATGCGCGGCTTATTAGTGGGTTTGGTGGTCACGCTGATTTCTTTAGCGTTTGACCCCAATATTGTGATTGCCAATAATTTGCTGATGAGTTTATCGGTGGTGATATTAACCGCTACTTTATTTTCTTTAGCAGGTTTTATTAATGCGATTTTGGCAGAAAGTTTTGACGATATATCGATTATTCCCAATTTTGTGTTAACGCCGCTGAGTTATTTGGGCGGGGTGTTTTATTCGGTGGATATGTTGCCGCCGTTTTGGCAAGCGGTATCGATGGCAAACCCAATTTTATATATGGTTAATGCGTTTCGTTACGGCTTGTGTGGCGTGAGTGATGTGGATGTGTCATTGGCTTTTTTAATGACAGGCGGCTTTATTATTACGCTGTTTTTTTTGAGTTTAATCTTATTATACAAAGGCATAGGGATTAAAAATTAAGTCTTTGCTGGTAACGATTAGAGCTTAGTGATTTTAAATTTTAGCGTCACAGCGTCACAATGCTGTAATAAAGTTGTAAAACAGTCATATTGCTGTCATAAAATTGTCATTTTTTTAGCCTATTCTTAAGCAACACTTAAAAACTAAATCGAGAGCAAGCGATGAAATTTTCTAAACTAACCTTAGCTGTAGCGGGTGTCTTAACGGCTAGCGCGTCTTTTAATGCGGTAGCTATTGAATTGTATGTTGATACTAAAACCAAACAAATTTATGCCGAACCCGGTCCACACCGCCAACGTTTAGGTAAGTTTGAGCAAGTCGATGAAGCCAAAACCCCCGCACCTGCGGCAGTTGAAAGCACTAACCAAGAAATTAAAGCGATTCGTGAAGAATTAGATTTAAAAACTAACGAAATTAAAGCCCTAGAAGAACACGCTAAAGAATCCGAAGAAGTTAAAGTTAAAATCGATGACGGTATTGAATTCAAAAGCAAAGACGGTAATTTCAAAGCGGCCATTAATGGACGTATTCAAGTCGATTCACAAAATAATGTCACCGATAGACAATCAACATCTAACCCTAATGACCATATTGTCTCTGATGGCGCAAGTATTCGCCGCGCACGTTTAGGCGTTGAAGGGACTTTTTATAAAGATTTTGATTATAAATTTGAATACGATTTCACTCGCGGTAATGGTTACATTGCCTCAGGTGTCACCGATGCCTTTTTACGTTGGAATTTAAATAAAGGCTTTTCAATTAAAGCGGGTTCATTTAAAGAACCTTTTAGTTTAGAAGAGGCAACCAGTAATCGTTATATTACTTTTATTGAACGTAATATGGTAGTTAATGCCTTTGTTGATAATCCTAATACTTATAAAACAGGTTTTGGCGCGAATTACTCAGCTGATCGTTGGCAATTAGGCGCGTCTATTCAAACCGAACCTGTGGGTAATTGGCCTGCAAATGCAGGTAGTACTACCGCGAGTAATGGTAATAATCGCGGTAGTAGTGGAGGTAGTGGCGATAGTAGTTGGGAATTAAACAGTCGTTTAAGCCTATTACCGTGGATGGAAAGTAAAACTAAATTTTTACATGTTGGTGGTTCAGCCTCACATGTTCATGTAAATAATAATATTGTTAATAATGTGCCTAGTGCTAATGGTGGTATGGGTTTTTACGCAACACTTAATGGTAATGTTGATAGAGCCAATATTTTAAATACGAATAATTTGTCGGCTGCCGATGGTAGCAAACAAATTGAAAGCTATGACCGTTTTGGTGGTGAAATAGCAACCGTTTATGGCCCTTGGTCAGCGCAAGCCGAATATATTCAAACCGATATTAACGGCACGGGTTATAGTAATAATAGCTTGAGCGGTTATTATGGTTATATGACTTATTTCTTAACAGGTGAGTCTCGCGCTTATAAATCAAAAACAGGCGCGTGGGATAGACTCAAACCTAATCGTAATTTTGATATGAAAGGCGGTTGGGGTGCGTGGGAACTTGCCGTAGGTTATGACGCGTTAGATTTAAGTAGCGGTATGGTTAATGGTTCACGCGCTATTAATGGTGGCAGAGCAGCGACCGCTAAATTTGGGGTTAATTGGTATCCTAATTCGCATTTCCGTTTAATGGGTAACTTTATTCATGTTTTGGATTTAAGTACGCCTACGAAATATGATAAAGCTGATTTGGATATGGTTGAATTTAGAGCCCAAGTTGATTTTTAATTAACTGAAATTACGCAAAAGACTCATTTTTTCCACGAAAAACACGAAAAGCACAAAAAAGAAGGACTCTATTTTTTTAGAGCGCGAGTCCAGATTTTAATCAGCTATTTTCGTGTCTTTCCTGTTTTTCGTGGACATACCAGCTTAAACTACGCAAGGCCCATCATTTCAAGCATTAACATGATAGTGTTCAGCAAGGGCAAATAATCATTTGCCCCTACAATTCAACGATTCTGTACCAGCAAATTATTATTTGCCCTTTTTCATTGCGTAGCATAATTTATTAACAGTTATTACTACGATTAAATTCCCCAATACAGTGCTAAATACTGTTCAGCACTGCGCCGCCATGAAAAATCTTTATTCATCGCATTATTCTGCATTCGATGCCAATAATCTTTATGATTATATAATAGCAAAGTACGTTTAATTGCTTCTAATAATGCCCCTGTACTCGCTTCATTAAAGACTATACCTGTCGCGCTATGATTATTTAGCGTGTCTGGCAAGCTATCCACTACGGTATCAGCTAAACCACCTGTTTTTCTAACTACAGGTATTGTGCCATAGCGTTGGCTATACATTTGATTTAAACCACAAGGCTCAAAACGTGAAGGCATTAAAAATACATCAGAACCCGCTTCAATTAAATGCGCTAATGATTCATCATAGCCAATGGTAATTGCAATTTTGTGCGGATAAATATGCGCTAAATTCAATAAACGTTGTTCATAATTTTTATCACCTGCACCTAATAATACAAACTGCATAGGCATGTGCGTCATTTCTGCCAAACAAGCAATCACTAAATCAATACCTTTTTGTTCAACTAAACGACTAATTAAACTAAAGACAGGAATATTATCGTCAACAGGTAATCCTGAGCGGCGTTGTAATTCGGCTTTATTTTCAGCTTTACCGTGTAGGTGATGCGCGGAATAATGATGATTTAAATAAGGATCGTTTTCTGGATTCCATTGCTCAATATCTACGCCATTAATAATACCCACTAAAGCGTCTTTACGATGCGTTAATAAACCTTCTAAACCATAACCAAAAGCGGGGGTTTGAATTTCTAAAGCATAAGTAGGGCTGACTGTGGTAATTCTATCCGCATAAACTAAGCCGCCTTTAATAAAAGACAACATATTATGAAATTCTAGTCCATTAGGATGCCATAATTGCCCAGGTAAATTTAAAGCATGAACATGACGCGCTGAAAATAAACCCTGATAAGCAAGATTGTGAATAGTAAACACGCTCGCGGGTCTATCGGATTCTAAAGATAATAAAGCGGGTACTAAACCACTTTGCCAATCATTACTATGAACCACATCGGCTTTCCAATTTTGCCCCGCTCTATTCATCGCCATTTCAACGGCTACCCGACAAAATAAAGCGAAGCGTTCGGCATTATTTGTCCACGGTTGTCCTTGCCCGTCCACATAAGGATTACCCGGATAATTAAAAAACTCAGGACAATCCACTAACCAAACAAGAATATGACTGTCAGGTAGACGAGTTTCTAAGATATTCACATTTAGGTTATTGACACGCAATGAGCAAATATAATGAATCTCACCGTGAATTTTTAGGGCGTTATAATTAGGTATAATTAAACGCACGTCTTGAGATAATTCTGCTAATGCTTTAGGTAGGCTACTAGAAACATCGGCAAGTCCCCCTGTTTTAATTAAGGGATGAATTTCACTGCTCACAAAAAGTATTTTTTTCATAATTTATTGTTATTGTTGTTTGCTATTAAAGACAATCTACCCACCTCTTGGGTGGATTATTATGACCAATGTTTTAGATAAAGTCTATGACCTAAGCTTTCAAGCGTGATAAGTATTAGAAAGTAAAAGCCAATTAAATATTGTAGCGATAAGTTAGTGTGGCGATACTAATCGCTATCTGATATTAGTAAAATCATAGTAACTATTATCATTTTAATAATGGAATTATTGAGGTATTAATTAATAATTATTGTTTTTAACAGTATTGCCAATGATAGTAATACTATTTTAGTTATTTAATAAATTCAAAAAGAGAAGTTTTAAAGCCAAGAAGTTTTCGATTTAAAAAGATGTGAAATCGCATATTGTTTTACTCAACCCTGCAATCCTTGCCACGGTTTATATAAACCTTCCACATTCACGCCAAACATATCTAAAACCCGTCCGACTGTTTCATCGACTAATACTTTTAATGAATCGGTTTTATTATAAAAAGCAGGCATAGGCGGATAAATAATACCACCCATTTCAGTGACAATGGCCATATTACGAATATGCACTAAATGCAACGGCGTTTCTCTGGGCATAACAATTAAACGCCGCCGTTCTTTTAATACGACATCCGCGCCGCGTGAAATTAAATTATCCCCAAAACCATGCGCCACTGCCGCTAAAGTTTTCATCGAACAAGGCGCGATTATCATGCCTTCAGTTTTAAAACCACCGCTGGCAATACTGGCGGCAATATCATCAATACCATGCGTGACATCGGCTAATGCTATTAATTCAGCGCGTTTCATATTTAATTCATGTTTTAAATTAACAACGCCCGCCGATGAAATAATTAAATGGGTTTCCCAATCGCTTTGTTCTTTTAAAACTTGCAACATGCGCACACCATAAACTGCACCTGTCGCGCCTGTCATGGCAATAATTAAACGTTTCTTTATAGGCATTGCACACCATAAACGCGGCTTAAAAAATCATCGGTAGCATTGACTAAAGCATCTATCATTTCGGCTTGTTGGGCAATATGTCCGCCTGTGGGTAAAGTAATATAATCCGCATGAGGCATGGTTTGATATAATTTAAATCCCGCTTCAATAGGACATAATAAATCAGCTCTACCATGAATAATTAAACTGGGAATATCTTTTAATAATGAGCAATTATTTAATATTTGATTATCAGCAATAAAATAATGATGTTTGGCATAATGTAATTCCATACGCGTTTGTTTAACGGTCTTTTCACTAATATGCTCACTTTGCAAAGCAGGGTTATATAATTGCCCTAATGCTACCTGCGCACTCCATGCTTGCCATTCTTTAGCTACGCGGCGCACGGCTAATTCATCTTCGCCCCATAAAGCCTCACAAAGTTTTATTAATAAATCATCGCCTTCTTGTGCATCTAGGCAATCTAATAATTTTTGCCATTGCTCGGGATAAATACGTCCAGCATAACCTTTTAAAAACCAATCCATGTCTTGTTGTCGGGCTAAAAACACGGCGCGAATAATTAAACCGCTAACATAGTGAGAGTGTTGCTGAGCATATAATAAAGCCAATGCCCCGCCCCAAGAACCGCCGAATACTAACCATTGCTTAATATTTAATTGCTTGCGAATACATTCCATATCAGCAATTAAATCTTGGGTAGTATTGTGTTCTAATTCACCAAACGGCAACGATAAACCACAGCCGCGTTGGTCGAATAAAATAATTTGATAATGCTGGGGATTAAAAAATCGTCGATGATCAGGTTTTGTGCCTGAACAGGGGCCGCCGTGTAAAAAGACGACGGGAATACCGTTTGGATTACCACTGAGTTCAACATAAATAGAATGTTGACTGTTGGTATTTAAAAAGAAAGTATCGTAGGGGGGTATTTCTGGATAAAGAGTTTTCATGAATGTTGAATAATAAAAGAGGAATTAAACTAATTTTTGATAAGTTTGATTTTTTTAATATACCTTATTTAAAAACAAAAAAAAGGAGAGTTTTAACACTCTCCTTTTTTATTTTTAGATCAGTTTTAAGCGGTTTGCTTAGAAACCAATACCTAAATAACCACCAGCAGTTACGCCATTGGTGTTTACGCCGTCAATGTTGTCAACTGCGTAGTGATAACGCGCATCAGCACCAACATACAAGTCTTTCCAAACTTTGTAGTCCGCACCAATACCAAACTGCATACCTGGGTTTAATACGGTAATCGCGTCAGATGGTGGGCTGATTACGCTTAATTCAAAACCGACAGGAATAATCCAAGGTCTGAACGCTTGACCTTTGAACAATTTAACTTTAGGTGATGCCGCTAAAGTTAATTGGTTCACAGTCGCTAAGCCGTTGTAACCTTTAGTAACGCCACCATTTGTTGTAGCCAATGGGCTGTTAGGCATACCTTTTGAGAATTCTTTGTAATCAAACATTAATTCAGCAAATACTTCAGTGCCGTTCATTAAGCCAAAGAAATCTTTGTTTAAGCTAAAGTCAAAACCTGCACCAAAGTACCAAGAATCTTGACCCGCTCTGCCGTTACTGAACGCATTACCAGCAACATCGCTAACATCAGCTGCGCCATGAAGAACGCTGACTAAGCCAGAGTTTGGAATTGTACCACCTCTGCCACTGTCGGTTGCGCGACCATAACCGCCACGGAAGAACACCATATTGTCTTTGCTAGAAGTTTCAGCGCGACCTGATTTAACAGAACTCATCCATTGGTCTAACTCTTGAACTTTTGCAGATTCAACAGGAGCAGATGAACGATCAGCGGCTCTTAAGCTGTTGATTTCTGATTGCAATGCTTGTAATTGTGCTTCTAAAGCGTCAACTTTATTAGCGGTTGAATCAGTTACATAGCTAGAAGTGGTTCTTCTAGTGAAATGTGTAGTTGTAGAATGCGGGTGCTTTTTAGCAACGTGGTGATGTTTTTTGCTATGCGCTAAAGCATCTGCTGACATCAAAGTGCTTGCCATAGCCAAGGTTGCTGTTGCAATGCCTAACGCTAATTTTGTTTTCTTTATCATCGTGTCCCCTTATGAGGTTATTTTTTGTTTCAATTCAAACCCAAGCGTATTCGCCGAGTGTAATCTAACTTGTCTAATGCAAGTTGATTGTCCGCTCTCTGTGAAACAGAAAGAAAAATTCGCTTTGATGCAACAAAGCGGGTATCGCGGCGTGAATGGTAGCAGTAAAATCAATAAGCGACAAGTTTTTGAGTGAATTTGTCACACAGTATTAATTCTTTTTTATCAATTAAGTAAGGCTATAATCGCCTTTTTAATTTTGATTTTGTCAGTAAAAAACAACAACAATTCGTTAATTAACTACGATACAACACACTAGCTCGCCTTATTGATACGTTATAATTAAAATTCGATATTCATTCTAAAATTTAGCTAATCCTTCTTTTGAAAGGATAAAATCACAAGGACTTTTAAACTAATGACCTCTATAACAGATATAACCATTATCGGTGGCGGCGCGGTGGGTTTATTAACTGCGCGAGAATTTGTTCAAGCGGGCTTGACTGTCACCGTATTAGAAAAAGGTCTGTTAGGGCAAGAATCTTCGTGGGCAGGAGGGGGGATTTTGTTGCCGCTGTATCCGTGGCGACAAGCCAATGCCATTAGTCAGTTAGTAATACGCAGTCATAGTTTATATCCTAACTTAGCCACGCAATTACTAGACAATACAGGTATAGACCCGCAATGGACACAATGCGGTTTATTAATTAGTCAAAATCCTGATTATGAGGCGGCGCGAGCGTGGTGTGACAACTATCAAGTGCCTTATCAAGTGGCGGGGGCTGAGTTTTTTAATGGCTTGAATACTCAAGTTCAAAATCCTTTATGGCTACCCACCATTGCACAAACGCGAAATCCACGGTTATTAAAAGCCTTAATACAAGATTTGCGTAATCGTGGTGTAATTTTAATTGAACAGTGTGAATTAATCGGCATTGAATCTAATAAAAACCAAATTACTCAAATTAAAACCAGCCAAGGTCAATTTGCAGTCAATCAATTAGTTATTACAACTGGCGCGTGGACGGGTGAATTATTTTCCAGATTGTTTGTAAATAAGAATAGTATCCAACCAGAAATTTCACCCGTCAAAGGACAAATGCTGTTATTTAAAGCTGAGCCTACTACTTTAAAAATGATGGTATTAGCAGGCGATAATTATTTAATTCCACGTCGTGATGGACATATTTTAGCGGGTAGTACCGTAGAACATCATGGGTTTGATAAAGCCATTACTGAAAGCGCGAAACAACAGTTGCAACAATTTGCAGTTAATTTATTACCTGCATTGAAAAATTATCCATTAGTTAATCATTGGGCGGGTTTACGCCCTGCGACTACTAGCGGAATCCCTTATATTGATAGGCATCCTGAATTAGAAAATTTATTTATTAATGCAGGACATTTTCGTAATGGATTGGTGATGGGCCCAGCCTCAGCACAATTATTAGTCGATATGGTTTTAAATCGTACTACCGCTATTAATAGAGAGCATTATGGTTTGTTAAATCTTCATTAATCGTTAAAAATTTAAAGTTTAGCGAATTATTGAATATACTCATCGAATAATAGCGTTTTTCTGCTTTACCCGCTTTCTCTTAAGATGTTTCCTTTACTTAAAACAACATAAAAGGAACACACCATGAGCGATATACATGAAGCCAATACTGCATTAGGTGATGTAGCGGCGCGGACATTATCTAATGCCACCAAAACAGTCCCTATGCTATCAACCATTACGCCGCGTTGGTTGGTGCATTTATTACAATGGATTCCTGTGGAAGCGGGTATTTACCGCGTCAATAAAGTCAAAAATGAAGCTAATTTAGCCGTTGATTGCTCGAGCTTAGATGAAAAAGTGTTGCCACAAACCTTTGTTGATTATGAAGAATGGGGTCGTGAATACCGTTTAAATGCGGTCAATACCGTGTTAGATGTGCATACTCGTGTGGCTGATTTATACAGCAGTCCGCATAATCAAACCAATGAACAATTACGTTTAACTATTGAAACCATTAAAGAACGTCAAGAAAGTGAATTAATTAATAATGCCGAATACGGTTTATTAAATAATGTTGCTCCTAATTTTAGAGTGCAACCGCGCAATGCCGCAGGCGCACCCACTCCTGATGATTTAGATGAATTAATTGCCAGAGTGTGGAAAGAGCCAGCCTTTTTCTTAGCCCATCCTCGTGCTATTGCCGCTTTTGGTCGTGAAGCGACTCGTCGTGGTACTCCTCCACCTACTGTAAGTTTGTTTGGTTCACAATTTATCACTTGGCGCGGTATTCCCTTGATTCCGACTGATAAATTAAAAATCGTGAACGGTAAAACCAATATTTTATTGTTGCGTACAGGTGAAAGCCGTCAAGGCGTGGTCGGTTTGTACCAACCTAATTTAACAGGTGAGTTAAGCATGGGCTTGTCCGTGCGTTTTATGGGCATTAACCATAAAGCCATCGCCTCTTATTTAGTGTCGCTGTATTGTTCTTTAGCCGTATTGACCGAAGACGCATTGGGTGTGTTGGAGAATGTCGACGTAGGCAACTATTATGACTACAAGTAATTTGACCTCTGACTATACCCCTGAGACAGCGGCGTTTGAGCAGCAACTCAGTCAATTGGCAACGCAATTATTTAATGAATTTCCTTGTGATGGTTCACGTTTGGGTTTGTTAAATAATGCGGGAGGGCAAACTATTCCTGCGGATTTACCAGTAGCATTGCAGGCTTTTGTCACACCGCCCACTAGCAGTTTTGCACCTGCTCAAAGTCTTAGCTCGCGTCAAGGCGTACCCGCGCCACAAGCGTTTAATTTGCCTACCGATGTCAATATTGAACTCTTGTCCGCGCTACCCCATAGCTTGGCTTCATTGCAGACAATCGCGCCAGCGCGTGATTTTAGTCTGCCTAATGAAGCGCATTTACAGAAATTAGTGTTACCCAATACTGATTTCACCGCGCTTACTCAAACTAGTTCAGCGTCTTCGTTTTACTTTTTAAATGATGTTAAACCGTTAAGCAGTAAAGCAGAAACGCTATATACGCCGCAAGGTCAGCATCATTCTTTTGATGTGAGCGGTGTGCGCCGTGATTTTCCTATTCTTAATGAACGGGTTAATGGACATCAATTGGTATGGCTAGACAATGCCGCGACTACGCAAAAGCCACAAGTGGTGATTGATAGAGTTTCGTATTTTTATGAACATGAAAACTCGAACATTCACCGCGCCGCGCATGAACTCGCCGCTCGCGCTACTGATGCTTATGAAAAAGCGCGTCAAACGGTGGCACACTTTATCAACGCACCCTCACCCGATAACATTATCTTTGTGCGTGGTACGACTGAAGCTATTAACTTAGTAGCAAAAAGTTGGGGCGCGCAGAACATCGGTAAAGACGATGAGATTGTGATTACTTGGTTAGAGCATCACGCTAACATCGTACCGTGGCAACAATTATGCGCTCAAACGGGTGCAGTGTTGCGCGTCGCGCCAGTGGATGAATCAGGACAGGTGTTATTAGATGAGTATCAAAAACTACTTAGCGATAAAACCAAGCTCGTGTCTTTCACGCAAGTATCTAATGCCTTGGGAACAATTACCCCCGCGCAACAAATGATTGCAATGGCGCATCGCGTGGGTGCGAAAGTGTTGTTAGATGCCGCGCAATCGGTGTCTCATCTGTCAGCCGATGTACAAAGCTTGGATTGCGATTGGTTGGTATTTTCAGGGCATAAAATTTTTGCCCCAACAGGCATAGGTGTGGTGTATGGCAAAGCTGATTTGCTAGAAGCGACCCAACCTTGGCAAGGTGGTGGCAATATGATTGAAGATGTCACTTTTGAAAAAACCATCTATCAACCCGCACCTACTAAGTTTGAAGCTGGGACAGGTAATATTGCCGATGCAGTCGGTTTAGGTGCGGCGTTAGAGTATGTGCAGAAACTAGGCATTGCCAACATTGCCCGTTATGAACATGACTTACTCGCGTATGCGATGGACGCGTTGAAACGTATCAATGGTTTGCGTTTAATTGGTACAGCCACTGAAAAAACCAGTGTGTTATCTTTCGTGTTGAACGGTCACAGCACTCAAGATGTGGGTGCGGCATTAAACCGTGCAGGCATCGCTGTACGTTCGGGACATCATTGCGCTCAACCGATTCTACGTCGCTTTGGCTTAGAATCTACAGTGCGCCCTTCCTTAGCCTTTTATAATACTCACGATGAAATCGATCATTTGGTTCATACCGTGCGACAAATAAAAGCAGGCGTTATTTAGTTTTACAGAGACGTTGCAGTGCAACGTCTCTTGTATGTTGTTCTTTTAAAACATAGTAATCTATAGAAAAGTATACCGTTAAACACGATGTTTTTATCAAAAAAAACAGCTTGACAAAATGAATATCATATTTTGAATCATCTCACCTATTATATTAAGAGGGAGCATTGAGAGTTAGCAATGCGTTTGCGAACGCAAAGCGAATATAAGACTCTTTAGGTTTTTCCTAAAAGCAGTTTGTGTTGAAGCGTTTAGATGAACATAGTTAAAGGTATACTTTTCTATGGAATTCATAACTATTATAGCCTCACCTTAAAAGCAAGACTCAAGTCACTGGATATTGCCAAACGTCTTTGGAATTCAAAATCCGTGTTGTAAATAATGCAACAGTGACTTATCTTTAAAACCAATAATCTTAACGCACTACTTATCGCCTTTGTGTTCTATAGGCAATAACGGTACGCCATAATCACTAATAATTGCCGCAATTTCTTTTTGCTTACTGGCAATTAATTTATTTAAAGTTTCTTTGCGTTCTTTATCAGCTCTGCGTACTCCCATTGCCATAGAAAAATCAAAACGAATTCCTGTTAATTGTGGCATAGGCAATAGTGCATAACTATTTTTTGGATTCTGCTGAGCAATATAAGCCGCCATCGGCCCCCATAACACCACCATATCAATTTTCTTGGCTTTTAAATCAGCATCTAATTGCATAGCCACATTATTATCACCATCCCCTGACATCGATTGATAAGGAATACCTTGATCTAATAAACCGATTTTTTGCAACCATTCTGTGCCGGGACCTCTATCAAACATAGCAATTTTTAATTCTTGCTGACGTGTTAATGACAAATCAATTAATTGTTTAGGATTAGTAATATCATCCCAACCTCTACCTTTAGCAATTAATAACACATAAGTAGAGCGATAATAAGGCGTAGTTGTTAAGGCTTGATCATAACCTTCGGGTACACCCATAACTACATCACATTTAAAATCTTTACTATCGACAGCCTCTTCATTGGCAAAGGCATTTAAAGTATTACGAATAAAACCAATACGCTGTGGAAACCAAGTATATTCAAGCGTTTCATTTAATTCTTTAGCAAATAAACTGGCGATTTTATTTTCAAAACCATCTTGATTTTTAGTTGAATACGGTGGATTAACAGGATCGGCGCAAACTTTAAAACTATTTGCCGCCGTTGCATTAAAAGAACTACTCATAAAACATAAAGCGATAAGGTATTTAAATTTCATATTTTTCCTATAAGATTATTAAAAAATAAATATTAAGTGAACGATTTTTAAAAAAAAGTGACGCATAATGGGTAGTGCTTCAAAAGAGTAGGAACGTCCAACGGCATGGATGCCGAAATCCAGAAACCACGGATGGTAATTATTATAAATACATCCCTGTAACTGGATTCCAGCATCCCTGCTGGAATGACAGCATAGTATTTATCCTGCTCTTTTAAAACACTACCTGTGTCGTATTTATAAATCCAATGGATTATTAGGATTAATGCCTTCCATAAAGGGTAATCTTCTATCTTGATGGGTTATTTGATAGATTTGCCCCAACCAATTATTAAAAACTGCTCGCGCTGTATCGCGCCAAGTATTATCTAAATGATCTAATACTAATGCTTCAGGAAATTCATCCAAAGGCAAGGTATGGGCTTTAGCCAGTTTTACTTGAAAAGCATATTCATTAAATATGTCTTGCGCGATAGTATCAAAATAATTCTCAGGTAAGGGCGGATAATCATTACGTTCATCATAATAAAAACGCATTACTTCGCGTTTATATTCTTTCAATAAACTAATATCGTCATATTCAGGATGCCCCTGAAAAAATACAATCCGAAAACCATCTGGACTGGTGGCTAAATGTACCCCAGCTTCCCCGCTTGCCGCGAGTATTTTTAAGCCTTTAGCCTGCATATCGCTTTGAAATATTTCATTAAAACGTGAATGCGGTACATCAAAACGGGTGTTAATTTCAGCGACTAGCGGATGGTTTCTATCGACTAAACGATGTGAAAACACGCCCCAACGTTTTTGTGGCAAGCGCGTCCGCGCAATGCCATAGCAGTATTCAATCACCGCGTGAGTGGCAAGACAAGAACACAGCACCGAAGTGACGTTTTCTTTTGCCCACGAAAACACTTCGGTCAGGGGTTGCCAAAAATCTTCTTGCGGCAAGCTAGGATGGGTGACATTCGCGCCACTGATAATGAGTGCGTCTAGTCCGTCACGTTTAATTTGTTCAAAGGTTTCATAATACTTATCGATGTGCGCCCGCGCTTTTTCACCGCGTGGCAGACCGTCAATAGTGAACGGATGCACATGAAATTGTACGATTTGATTACACGCGCCCACTAAACGAAAAAACTGTCGCTCAGTGGCTTCTAATGCCGCATCGGGCATCATATTAAGCAAACCGATGTGCATCTCGCGTATATCTTGTTTGCAAGCAATTTCAGGGGTAATGATGTTTTCACCTTCGTCACGCAAACGGGCAAAGGTAGGCAATTGAGTGTGCGCGACTAAGGGCATGGCAGTAGTAATAATCTCATTGTTGTGCCAACGCGTTGGCAATGAGCTGAATAAAATCAGCCTCTGTATTGACAGCGGCGACATCGTTAGCATTAACGGTGTAGCCGTATTGATTAGCAATTGCTCTATAACGTGGCAAACGTGAACGAAATAATTCAGGAAATACCCAAGTGACAAATTCATCGGGGGGTATTTCATCGCTGTTGTTATAAGCTTTTAACGCCATAAACTCAGGCAATTTTTCATCTAAAAATGCCTCACGATAATACATGGGTTTAGGGTCGCTTTTAGCACGTTCAATAATAGTTTGTTCTAAGGCGGGCGGAATCTCGATATAAATAATAATAGTATTAGCCGCTAGCGTTTCTAATACTTCAATATTATCTAATTCACAAACGCTACCACCTGCGTCATTAATAAAGTTTTTATAGCCATAAATATCATCGGCTTTATGAATAAACTCAGGCACATCATTCATTGCGGCAATTTCCGCGCTATGATGTAATTGTTGACGGCGTTTAAATTCTGCCAAAGGCAAACCGCCTAATTGTGGATTACCTAATTTGCCTAAAAAACTCGATACTGCGGCTAAATTGGCAAATTCAATTTTACTGCTCATATAAAGTGAGTCAGTTAATAATAATTCACGCAAAAACGGCACACTCATGGCGTGACGTTTAATATTATCGAGTATCGGCTCTTTTAGATATTTAGTACCGATTCGATAATCACCCGAATAATGAAACCATTTACTACGCGGTAATTTATTAGCTAAAGTGGTTTTACCCGCACCCGACATGGCAAGCAGGGTAATTCGTTTTGTTTCCCATTCAAGAAACTGTTGTGAACTCATACGCATAATCGCTCCTTATTCAAAATAGGTTTCAATATCGACTTCATCGCTGTTGAGTCTGCTATGTCTGTCGTTATCAGAATATCCTAAATCGTCGAGTTCTACGTCATCAAAAGGCGCGCTCCAATCGCCGTGTTCTTCAATATAATCAAAAGTGGACGCGTACCAGCTTTCTTTATCATATTCGCCGATTGTGCCATCGAAATACTGTACTTCAATAGAATCACCACCGTCTTCTATGGCAATCACTTTAAAGCGTAAATCGTTTTCTAAATCTCGATACCAACTACCGAGAATGGGGTCTGCTATTGTACTCATAATAATATTTATTTAATGGGTTAATGTATTAAAGTCAGGCAAAGCCTGACCTCCTTTTATTTAGATTGATGGTTTTGTGATAAGCGTAAAATACCGCGCAATATATCCACTTCTTTAGTATCAAGTTGTACTCTATTATAAATGCGGCGTAATCTTCGCATAATGGATTTAGAACGCTCAGGCTGCATAAAATCAATATCGACTAAGGTTTGATACAAATGCTCGTAAAATAATTCCATTTGCTCATTACTCGCTAATGGGCTGTCGTATTTATCACCGATGATTTTTTTAGGTGTTTGTTTAATATCTGCCGCCTGAAATAATTCATAACAAACGACTTGCACAGCGGCGGCTATATTGAGCGAACTATAATCACTATTACACGGAATGCGTAATAAATACTGGCAACAATCTAATTCATGATTTTTTAAACCTGAATTCTCACGTCCAAAGACAATAGCAATTTGTTGATTAGTCTCTTGCTCGCTGGCAATTTTTTCGGCGCATTCACGCGCGGTGACTTCGGACCAGCTAATGGTTCTGCCCCGCGCACTCGCGCCAAATACTAACTGACAATCGGCAACGGCTTCTTGTAAGCTGTCGCAGACTTGAGCGCGGTATAACAAATCATCTGAGCCTGCGGCTCTGGCGGTGGCTTCGGCACTGGGGAAGGTTTTAGGTGAAACTAGAGCTAACTTATTCATGGACATGGTTTTCATGGCGCGAGCAACCGCGCCGATATTGCCCGAATGCGAGGTTTCAACTAATACTATTTTGATATTATTTAACAAGGTTTGTTCTCTTACTTAATGCGTTAATATACTAAACGCGTTTTTAATTTGAGTGGAATTAGTTAATTGCAAAACTGAATCTACTGTACCATTAGCTTTTATTTGTCCTTTATGCAGTACAATCAAATGGTCGTTAGCATGAATTTCATCAATTAAATGACTCGCCCATAATACCGCTAGATTTTCTTCTCTGGCTAATTGATGTACATAATCGACTATATTTTGCCGACTCGGTACATCTAAACCCACAGTCGGCTCATCTAATAATAATAAAGCAGGTTTATGTAATAAGGCTCTGGCAATTTCAACGCGGCGTTTATGTCCACCATTTAATTGGCGTACTTTTTCAAACCGCCGCTCCCAAAGATTTAAACGGGTTAATTCTTTTTCAATGCGTTCATTAGCCGTTTTTTTATTTAAGCCATGCAAAGCGGTGTGATAATGCAGGTTTTGCAGTACGCTTAAATCTAAATCTAAGGTGGTTTGTTGAAACACTACACCCAGTTTTGCCAAAGCAAAACGGGTTTGTTTTTTAATATCAAACCCGCAAATCTCAATTTGTCCAAGGCGACTATCATATAACCTCGTAATTAAAGAAAATAAGGTGGATTTACCCGCGCCATTTTCACCTAATAAAATAGTACATTCACCTGCATTAATACTAAAGTTAATATTATCTAGGGCTTTTTTAGTGCCGTAAGCAAATTCTAATTGGGCAACGCTTAATGAAATACTCATGGCAGTACCACTAATCCCCAAGGATAATTACCCACGGCTATGGATTTAGTCACTTGTTGGTTTTCTAAATCAATCACCGATATATCATTACTTAAACCATTCGCAGTATATAAATACTTTTCATCGGGTGAAAAGGCGACATTCCAAACCCGCGAACCGACTAATAACATTTTTTCTATTTCAAAGGTTTGGGCATTAACAACGGCAATTCGATTCGCAGGGCCCAAGGCAATATAAGCGTATTTACGTTGTTTATCGATAACCATGCCGACAGGTTGAATTTTATCGTTGGTTACGCCTGTAATTTCAAAGCTTAGGGTTTTAATGGGTTGACGGGTTTTAGTATCTAACACCATTACTGTCCCCGCCATTTCTGAACTAACCCACAGTTGCGAACTATCCGCAGTAAAGGCTACTGCTCTAGGACGCGCATCGACTAAGGTATTATCAACAATTTCATGAGTTTTAGTGTCAATCCAATGCACCATATTTGTAGTTTCAGAGGCAGAAATCAGCCAATGATTATCGGGGCTAACAGTAATGCCTTCGGGTTCAACGCCAACTGCTATGGTTTTAATGGCTTTTTGTTTGGCGACATCAATGACAGTGACTTGGCTATCGTCTTCATTGGAGACATAGAGTTTTGAGCCGTCAGGGCTTAAGGCAAAGGTTTCAGGGTCTGCGCCTGAGGGCAAACGCGCCAGTTCTTTAAAGCTTTTGACATCAATGACTTTGATAGTGTTGTCATCACTGGTAGCAACATATAACACTTTATTATCAGGACTTGAAGCTATGCCGCGTGGACGTTGCCCCACTGGCACGGTTTGTAATAGTTTGCCTGTTTCTGCGTCAACAACGGCAATAGCATTGTCTTTTTCTAGGGTGACAAACACGGTTTGCGCGTAAATCGTGGAGCTGAGTAATAGGCTAGTGATTAACACTAAAGGTTTAATTTTTAACATTATTTATATCCTTTGCATAAAGATTCAGGCTCATCATAGCCTAAAGTATCGAGTTCGGTGTGTTGATGCAAAAAACCATCAATGGGCGCGACTGCCACCATTGAACGCGGCGCGGCTAATAGAATCGGTTGGCGTAATTGTCCGTCCCACGCTCGAAATGATAAAGGATTCCCCTTATAGCCTTGCAAGGCAAATTTATCGCTGAGCAAATACTGTTTAAGCGTTTGCGCGTCACCTGCTTTAGTGCGCGTCACCGCCTCACCAATGGCACGAACCGCTAAATACGCGCTATAGTCTTGCTCTTCCATTGGACGATTAGCCGCTTTTAAAAAGCGATGTTGAATTTGAGTCGCGCCCCATTGGTCGTGAGTTTTATGCCACGCGGTGGCAATCAAACCTTGCGTGCCAATCACAGGGCGCGGTAGCCAAGTGCGATAGTCTAAATACTCACCAAACAAACCCTGCTCATCGGCAACCACTAACACATCATAATCATCCACTTGGGTAAAAACCGATACGTCCGATTGTGCGTTGCGCCGCGCTTCAAAATCATGTTCCCATGTCTTTTCTTGCACGATGTCCATACCAAATTTTTTAGCGGCTCGGTGCAGACTCTCGGCAAATAATTTATCTTCGGGGGTATTACCTACCACTAAAAACCATTTTTTCCAGCGTTTTTTAACCATGTATTGTGCTAGCGCATCGGCTCGCATGGCACGGCTGGGCAGAAGATGTAACACATTAGCCCTGCACTGTTCATTGCGTAGACTGTCATCGATAGTTGCCACATCAAAGAACACTATATTTTTTGCGGCGGGTAATTCTACTAATTGTTGTAACTGTTTTGCTGGTAAATTAACCACAAGCGCGTAAAATTTACCTGCGATTTTCTTTTGAAAAACATCGATAACATCGCCTGACAGTGGCACAATAAAACGATTTAATTCAAATTGCTGAGCAGTAAATTTACCTGTAGTGTTATTATCGGCAATCGCTAGTTCCGCGCCTACTACGCCTTGATTGGCAATAAAAGGGTCAAGATTAGAAACCAGTGCAGGAGGGCTTTGTTCTTGGCTAAGATAGGCAATAGCTATACTTTGTTTAGCTTTAGCATAGCTGGTATCAATACTAACTAGCTGAATAATCGTTAAAATAACGACAAGTTTTTTAATAAAACACATGGTGAACTGACCAAAAAGAGTAAGATACTAAACATTTTAGCGGATTCGTACCGTTTCTTTTAGTTTTTACACTAACTAAGGTACTAGCAATTGATTAACTGATATACACTAAATAAAAAACAATCCTATATTTTACACTTTCCTAGTAATACTATTTTAGATGATAATTTTAACTGTTAATTCATACCAAATAATAATTTCATAAATATCATGGCTGATAACGATAATAAAAATAAAATCGATGACCTGTTTAATTTTGATTTTTCAGAAGACTTGCTTGATATTAATTTCTTAGACAAAATAAGAAAACAGCAACAACGAGCAACGGTTCGTTATGTACGCGATGATATTGCGGTTGCCATTTGTAAAACCAATCCGATTATTTTTGGTAGAGAAATCTTTATTGAACTTGCCGAATTAATTGATATTAATTGTCGCGGTGCATTAATTACCACCAACGCGTCTTTTCGAGTGAATGAAAAAATTATGTTAAATTTAAAATTCAAATCAGGTCGATCTTTTAAAATAAAAGGGGTGATTGTCCATAGAACGGTATTGCCCCCTTGCCAATACGGTATAAAATTTAATCGATATAATGATGATTTAGGTAATTATCTTTTAGAAACACAAAGCAAATTAATTTTTAAATAACACTCAAAATAAACTTTATAATTGGTGTTAAATTTATGACTGACAATAACAATACTAATCACACAGTCTCTAACTTGTTTAATGATGATTTTTTAGATGATTTTAATTTTTTCGATAAATCTAAACGTGTTATTGATAGACGATCTGCTGTGCGTTATGTCAGAGATGATATTAACGTTAGTATTTATAGCGTATTACCTATTAACTTTAGTCATAATAAAACGCTTAAATTAGTCAATATCAATAGTCGCGGCATGTTGCTTGAAAGTCGACATTCATTAACTGCAACGACAGGCAAAGTATTTACTTTTTGTCTTAAATTCACTACAGGCAAAGAATTTAAAATCAAAGGTAAAATCGTTAATCAAACCATTTTGGCCTCAATCCATTATGAGGGGATTAAATTTTTCTATGGTATAAAATTCGATCATTACAATAATGAATTAGGTGAGCATTTATTAGAAACACAATCTCAACTTATTATTAAAAGTTAGGCTGTAGATTGTAAAGATAAATTATAAAAAGGCGAATGAATTCACGTCTATTTTGATAATATTTTACTCAGCTCACCACCGTACATTATTATCTTTCACCCCCTTGTTGCCCATATTGATATTTAAATTTACGGCGTAATAAACCCGCAGGATCGTCAGGGATGCGTTTTAACCATTGCTCATTGGCTTGTTGTTGCTCTGTGCTTTGTTGCATTTCTTGAGGCGTGGGTGCTTTCTTATCCTCTTTATCGTTTTTATCTTTAGGCTCAGCTTGCTTGGCTTGTTGCGGCTCAGCTTGTTTTTGTTCTTGGTTTTGCTTATCTTGCTGTTGTTTATTAGCTTGCTGGTCTTGCGGATTCTGCTCTGATTTTTGCTCAGGTTTGCCCTCATCACCTTGTTGTTGTTGCTCAGATTTTTGCGGGTCTTGCGGTTTATCTGATTTATCTTGTTGATCGCCTTGCCCGTTTTTATCTTGTTTTTGTTCCTGCTTTTGTTTTTCTAATTCCTTTTCAACTAATTCTTTATTGAATTGTGCATCCTCATCATGAGGATTTTGGGCTAAGGCTTGATTGTAAGCGGCTAAGGCTTCTTGGAGCTGTCCTTTTTTAGCCAAAGCATTGCCTTGATTGTAAGCATTAGGCGCGGTTTTCAAGGCTTCTAAGGCTTTATCATAATCCCCAGCTTTATAAGCGGCGACCGCTTGCCATGCAGGATTGCTGAATTGTTGAGCCGCTTGGGCATAGTTTTTTGCTTGAAAAGCTTGCTGTGCTTGCTGGTCTTTAGTTTGCCATAAATCTTGCCAGCCAAAGGCATAGCTGTTTTTAGGTAGTGGCAACAGCAAAACCAGTGCGACTGTGAGTAAGCCTTTTCTAAAACTTAATGCGGCTAAAGGCAACACCAACAATAACAGCCACGCGCCTTGCTCCTCCCATTGTTCGAGTGACAAATGACTATCTTCATTATTAGCGTTGCGATTAGGTAACGCGCTAATCGTAGCCAGTAAAGTCTGCACATCGCTGTCATCATCACTAATGGTTTGATAAATGCCCTGACCCGCTTGTGCTAAAGCCGCTAAGGCAGTTTTATTGAGTTTTGGGATGATAATGGTGCCGTTATCATCTTTTAAAAAACCACCCTCAGGCGCGGCAATGGGTGCGCCGTCTTCTGTGCCTACGGCTAATACTGATAATTTATAATTGCCTTGCAATACGCCTTGGGTGTCAACAGTGTCTTCCGCGCCATCGGTGACTAATAAAATCTGTCCTGTACGCAAGCCTGCTTGTTTAAATAAATCAACAGCTTTGCTTAAAACTTGCGCGGTATTATTGCCTTGCGCGGGCATGATGTCGGTAGTTAATGCCGATAATTGGCTGTCGATGGTGGCAACGTCATCGGTCAACGGTGTCACTGTAAATGCCGCACCTGCATAGACTAACAGCGCGGTTTGTCCGTCTTTGCGTTGGCGCAAAATATCTGAAATTTTATAACGCGCTCTGGCTAGGCGGCTGGGTTTAATGTCTTGCGCGTCCATAGAACGTGATAAATCTAAAGCAATCACTAAAGCTGAAGTATTGCGAAACACAGGCACAGGCAAACGTTGCCAAGTAGGCCCTGCTAAAGCAATGATGCTCAATAATGCCGCAATCGCCAGTGTAATTAAACCCAAACGTTGTGGTGCGCTGGCTTTATCTTGCAATAAATACGGCAGTAATGCCGCGTCACACACCTCTGACCAAACGCTCCGACTGAGTTTATGTCGCCACGCGTAATAAACTAATAAAATATAGGGCAACAGCGTTAATAAATAATAAGGTCTAATAAAGTGAAATTCATTCATAAAAGGGTTTTACAAAATTTGCTAAAAAAATTAAAGCTGTGTTATTCAATGATATTACTGTAGAGACGTTGCACTGCAACGTCTTTGCAATCGTATCGTTATTTAATTGAAGTTACATTGGAATACAAAGCTTGCTTTGTAATTATCTAGCTTGTGTCTGAATCAGAATTTTCTATGGTTATAGAACTACAGGATAAATTTTGTAAATTCTGTAAATTCTGATTCAGACAATAGAATAATTAAAATAAGCGGTGGTGCTTCAAAAAAGTAGGCTAGTGAATATCAAGCTATCGGAGTTCAAACCTAGGTTTGAACTCCAACTAAAAGCGCGTTTTATTAAATCCTACTCTTTTGAGGCACTACCAAATAAGCTAAGTATTAGTACAAAGCAAGCTTTGGACTCCCGCACTTCAATTCAATTAAGCCCCATCAAACGCAAACCGTGACGTTTTTCTAGCAATAAATAATCATTTAATTGCTGTTGCGCTTGATTGGTTTGCGTGACTGTAATATTAAAATGCCCCGTATTACTTAACTGCTCAGTTAAAGCTAATAATTTTTGAGTTAAAACAGTAACAAATAAATCAGTTTTAACGGTTTCTAATTGCTTAAATTTTAAATCAACTTCTAATTTGTGCATATAACTACCCACCGCGCTTTCAGTTAAAAACGAAGTAACCGTGAGCATGGCAGGGGCTAATACTAAATCATGCAAACCAATACCACCTGTATATAAAGTCATGGCAATTAAGGCGGCATCGGTACTAATCCGAGTGGCGCGTAGACTATTTAATACTAAGGGTTGTTGTTGTAATTTACTATAAAGTTGCTGAGCGGTTTGTTCAATCTCATGCTGAAAATTGAGGTGATAGTTTTTTGCGGCGAGATTAAATTCGTGTAATACGCCTTGACGTTGCGTTCTCAATAAAGAACTTAATTCTTTCCACCAACCACCGAGCGGGTTTTGCTGGGCTTTATGTAATAATTCATGGGCTAATTGAATTAAAACATGCTCGGCTAATTGATTTAATAATAATAATTCTTGGCTATTATCAGGTCGATGACCGCGTTTGCGTCCTAATTTTAATACTTGGCGAAGCGGCCAGGTTAAGGCTTGCCGTGTTCCTGTCAATAAACTGGCTAATTTTGGAACTTCTAATAATAATAATAATTCGGCTAAGGCTTGTTGAAAAGTTTCATAATAATGGGGATGATTTAAATAATCACGTTGATAATCTTCTAAGGCATGTTTAATTATCTGCTCTATTAATTGTTGCAAATCAATAATTGCTTGATGCTCAGCATAAACAGGTTCTAACCAATCCTGCCAATAATATTGCAAAAAAGCTTGTTCAAATCGGGCTTGTTGGCTGTAATTAATTTGTTGTATGGCTTGTGGCAAAACAGTGTCATATTGGCTTTGCCAAACAGGTAATTGATTATTTTTTTGATAATATAACGGTACAACAGGCGGAAAATGATCAGTCCGCGCTTGTTGCCATTTTTCTTTTAATGAGGCTAATAATAATGGTTCTGAATCTTCGCTGAGTTTATTTAAACAAATAATAGTCGGTTGATGCAAAGCTTCTAATAAAGTCAGCATCTCCCAAACAGAAGCATCGGCATATTTTTCTTTACTAAGCACCACGATAATAATATCAGCCAAAGCAATAGCGCGTAATACCCCTTCTTTATAAGTCGCGGCATCAATTGAATCAAAATCAGGGGTATCCCATAATACTGCTTGTTTTAAATAAGGGGATTGTTTAGGATTTTCAGTAAGCGAATAACAATCAAAACGTTGTTTAGATAATTGTTCACGCGTGACTTGTTGAAATCGTCCAAAATAACGTTGCAAAGGCTGACAATCAGCAAGGCTTATATCTTGACAAAAACCTTGGGCATGAACGGTATAACCCGCCAAAGGACTCACGCCTGCTAATTCATTATTCAATAACACATTGACCACAGAGCTTTTACCCGCTTGCGTGGGGCCTAATACCGTGACTTGTAAAACGGTTTTTTGCTGAGCTAATTCAAGACTGCGGCGCACTAATTCACCTTTGCGTAAAAAGGCTTCGGCTAAAATTAATTGCGCTAAGCGTTCACTATAATCACTGTTACTCAGCTCAGCATCGCTTTGCATGGCTTGATAGCGTTGTTTTAATAGTTGAATAAATTCGAGCATAAGGTGTTTTTATTTTGGGTAATGATGCGCCATTTTACTGTGTTTGGCGCGTAGACGGGTAAAAAGCGCGTGTTTAAAATCGCTAAAAATTGGAAAACGATAGTTTACGAGTACAATTAACCGTTCAAGTCTTAACGATTAAGACGTTTATGTCTAGCGCGTTATCATCACTAAAAAGTGTCACAATTGACATTCTATATTTAATTATTCCGCTTAAAGGCGGTTATTACGAGGAGTATTTTCTATGAAAAGATTTGCATTATTATTATTAATACTGGGCTGTTTTAGTTTAGTAGCCTGTAATAAAGGACAAGAAATTAATGGACATAATACTAAAACTGCATTTCGTTCAGTTAAAGCGTTAAAAAATAGATTATCTGCTGAAAAGCGCATTGAATTTGAAGTATCTTTTTGGACAATTCGTGACGCGAATAAAGATGAAAGTAAATTCTTAGATATAGTTGATGGTAAAAAACCAGAAGAAATTATCGCTATTGGTAAAGAAGTGTATCAACAACGTAAAAATGCAGGTGACGCGGCTTATCAACAGTATTCATCTTGGGAAGAAATGATTACTAAATTTGGTAGAGAACGTATTGATCAAGATAATCATGTGGGCAAGAAAAAAGAAGACCCTAAAGATAAAGCCAATGATGTTTTGTATAAATTGTAAGTATTAAATGGAGGTTAAGCTTTGCTTGAATCAATAATTTATTGTCAGGTAAAGCCCAGCCTCCTAACTACATTAGTTGGAGTTGATATATTTAACGTAAAATCATCGAACAGCCAACTTATCAGATAACCAAAACTTAATAAGAGATTGACGACTTTCTCCCATTCGCTGAGCTTCTTTGTCCAATAATTCAATCATCCACAACGGCAATTCTAAGGTAATTTGTTTTTGGGATAATTCTGGTCGTTGTGCTTTTTCTAAAACGAGATGTTCCAATATATCCGTTTCACCGTTATCAAATAATTCATCAAATTCTATTGCTTTCATATAAATCTATCTCTTGTTTTCTTGAGCGTCTGACAGAAATTAAACGAATATGAGAATGCCTATAAGT
>JBAQSX010000096.1:0-19211 GCA_049296695.1 Methylococcaceae bacterium
AATTCGCCCCTACAGGTTTTTTATTAATTAAGACTGAGTTAAACGTAATTCAGCATCACGGTATTTTTCAGCACAATAGTCTAATACTTCAGCGGGTAATGATGGCGCGGGGGCGGTTTTATTCCAATCTAACGTTTCTAAATAATCACGAATATATTGTTTATCAAAACTCGGTGGGCTAATACCTAATTGATATTGGTCAGCGGGCCAAAAACGCGATGAATCGGGGGTTAGAGCCTCATCAATTAAATGTAAAACCCCCGCCTCATCAATACCGAATTCAAATTTAGTATCGGCAATAATAATGCCGCGTTGCAAAGCATAAGCGGCGGCTTCTTTGTATAAAGCCAAGCTGGCATCACGCACTTGAGCGGCTAAATCCGCGCCCATTAAATCCACAGTATGCTCAAAGCTGACGTTTTCATCATGCTCAAAGGCGGCTGCTTTGGTTGAAGGTGTATAAATTGGCTCTTCTAATTGCTGGGCTTGTTGCAAGCCTTCAGGCAGAGCAATACCGCAAACTTTACCCGTTTTTTGATAATCCTTCCAACCCGAACCAATTAAATAACCGCGTACAATCGCTTCCACAGGCAAGGGCTTAAGAATTTTCACCACCACTGCTCTGCCTTCGACTTGAGCGCGTTCCTGCGCATTAGGTAATACTTGCTCTAAGGCAATAGCGGTTAAATGATTAGGGATGATGTGTTGTAGCTTGGCAAACCAAAAATTAGAAATACGCGTCAACACCGCGCCTTTAGCGGGGATAGGGTCGGGCAGAATCACATCAAAGGCGGATAATCTATCACTGGCAACGATTAACATGTGCTGGTCATCAATGCTGTAAATATCACGCACTTTGCCACGCGCTCGCAATGGCAGAGAAGTTAGGGTCGATTGGTATAAAGCGGCACTGGCCGTCATGGTGTCCTCGCGTTGGTTAAGATAGGTTAATGTTATAATTTTAACATTATTCTTTTAGTAGGCAGGGTTGATTGCATGAGCTGGTTAGGCAAAGTGGTCGGGGGAGCATGTGGTTTTTTAGTGGGCGGCCCGATTGGCGCAGTTTTTGGCGCGACGATGGGACATCAGTTTGATAAGGGTTCGATGACCTTTAAAATTAATCGTACGCTCAATTTTGCTGAGCAACAGCGGGTACAACAAGCCTTTTTAAATGCCACTTTTTCAGTGATGGGACATATTGCCAAAGCCAGTGGCAGAGTCACCCCAGAAGAAATCGCTTTTGCTAATCGGGTCATGGCAGAAATGGGGGTGATGGGTGATTTACGCACCGTTGCCATTCATTTATTTCAACAAGGCAAAAAAGCCGATTTTCCTTTAGATGTTACCTTAGCGCAGTTTTATCGTGAATGTGGGGCGCATTATGATTTATTGCGTAAGTTTTTAGATATTCAACTGCAAGCGGCAATGGCAGATGGCATTTTAGGCGGTGAAGAAGAGCGCATCTTGCTACATATTTGTAATCAATTAAAAATTTCGCGTTTTGATTACGAGCGCATCAAATTACGTCTGCAAGCGCAACAACGCTTTCAGCATGGCGGCGGCATGCAATCGCCTAAATCGCCTTATAGTTTAAAAGAAGCCTATAGTATTTTGGGCTTAAGCCCAAGTGCCACACAAGCTGAGGTGAAAAAAGCCTATCGCCGTCTGATGAGCAAACACCACCCTGATAAATTAGCCGCCCAAGGTTTATCCGAAGAAATGATGCGTACCGCCAAAGAAAAAACCCAAGCCATTAGTAAAGCCTACGAGACTATTCAAAAATCTTTTTAGAATAAATCGCTAAGTTTCTATAAAATCATTATTAGGTAATAGTCGTTTTTAATGAAGTCAGGCAATTTTTTAATTAACTTATGAGGTACATCATGAAAAATTCACTTATTCGTTGTACAAAAAATTTACTTTGGCTCACATTATTGAGTAGTTCTATCGCCTTTTCCGCGCCGCTGATACAAACTACGCCATCTAAAAATTTTATCGATAACAAAGACGGCACAGTTACGCATAGAAAAACACATTTAACATGGCAACGTTGCTCTGTTGGGCAAACGTGGGTAAATTCGACTTGTTCAGGTAAGGCACAAAGGCTCACTTACGATGATGCCATAAAACTGACTAGCGATTTTGCAGGCAAAACAGATTGGCGATTACCTACTATCAGCGAATTAAATACTATTGTTGAATATGCGCGTTATAAGCCTGCTATTAATACCACGGTATTTCCTAACACGCCTAGTGATTGGTTTTGGTCTTCCTCGCTTGCTGCTCATTTTAGTGGCACCGCGTGGATAGTGGCTTTTTACTATGGTAACGATAATTGGAGCTATAAGAATTACGGTTACTTTGTTCGATTAGTTCGTAGCGGACAGTGATTTTGTTTTTTGCTTTATTAACTGAAATTACGCAAGGCACAGTGAGATAGTGTATTTAAAAATACTGGTAACTACTTAGCCTCATTGTCTGAATCAGGATTTTCTATGGTATTAAGATTAACTGGATAATATCTTGTTAATCTGGACTCTTGTAAATCCTGATTCAGACAATAGGATAATTAATTGAGCTAGGTAGTTACAAATACGGTATTTATCGTTTTAAGTTTTTTAAACTCGAAATAAATTTATAACCCAACATGACCTTAAAATAGAACGACTCTAATACACGCATGTTATTTATTTGTACTGACTCCTTAAATAGATTGTCAGCACCTTTTCATTATTTCTTAAACAAAAGACCTTTCTATGGATTTAAAATTTCTTGATTTTGAACAACCGATTGCCGAACTCGAAGCGAAAATTGAAGAATTACGCAAAGTCGAATTTGATAACCGCATTAATATCTCAGACGCGCTCAAACAATTAGAAGAACGCAGCCAAGCGTTGACTGAATCCATTTTTGCCTCCTTGAGCGATTGGCAAATTTCGCAATTATCGCGTCATCCCGGCCGCCCTTATACGCTGGATTACATTGATTTAATTTTTACTGATTTTCATGAACTGCATGGCGATAGAGCTTATGCCGATGACCCTGCCATTGTGTGCGGTCTGGCGCGTTTAGATGAGCAACCTGTCATGGTTATCGGTCATCAAAAAGGACGTGATACCAAAGAAAAAATCTACCGTAACTTCGGAATGCCGCGCCCTGAGGGTTATCGCAAAGCTTTACGCATGATGAAAATGGCAGAGCGATTTAATCTGCCTGTGATTTGTTTAATCGATACCCCCGGCGCGTACCCCGGTATTGGTGCGGAAGAACGCGGACAAAGTGAGGCGATTGCGCGAAACTTATTTGAAATGGCGCAATTAAAAACCCCGATTATCTGCACCGTGATAGGTGAAGGTGGCTCAGGTGGCGCGTTAGCCATTGGTGTGGGTGATAGATTGTTAATGCTTGAATACAGCACTTATTCAGTGATTTCACCCGAAGGTTGCGCTTCAATTTTATGGAAAAGTGCCGATAAAGCCCAACTTGCCGCCGAAGCGATGGGTATTACCTCAGACCGTATTCGTGAACAAGGCTTTTTGGATGAAGTCATAAGAGAGCCTTTAGGCGGTGGTCATCGTAATTTCCAATTTATTGGCGATAACTTAAAAGAAGCCCTATTGCGGCATTTAGCTGAATTAAAACAACAGTCTATTGATGAACTGCTCACTAAACGTTATCAACGTATGATGAGTTTTGGCGCGTTCACCGAAGACGGTAAATAAAAAACTAGCTTAATTCGTGCAGACGATTGGGCGACAGGTGTTAGAAGTCGTAGCCGCCTCAATGCGAACTCTAACCATTTAGCAATGAGGCGACAATTAAGGAAAACCAGTTATGAACAGTCTAGTAGCACTCTCTGCCAGTATTGCCCTGTTAGGTGGTGTCGCCACCTTTTTAGCCGTAGGTCCACTTGCTGGCATCTTTTTAATTTGGGCGGCAACTATTGCTTGGGCGGCCTATTTTGCCTTTGGCGGAACGAAAGAAGCTTTAAAAAATACCATTGTTTGCGGTAGTTTTGGTACAGCAATGGCATGGCTTGCGGCATTAGAAATTACCACTATTCCAGCCGACGCGCCTTTTTCATTAATGGCGGCGATTGCGGTTGCTTTAAGCGTATTTGTGATGTGTTTAGCGGCAAAAATCCCAGCACTTGCCACTATTCCTGCTAGCGTTTTAGGCTATTCTGCTACTTTTGCTTATTTACTACAAACACCCGATAAATTAAGCCAAAGTAATTTATTACATATTTCACTTTCTAATCCCTTATTATTAATTCCAGTTTCATTTGTAGTAGGCGGATTTTTTGGTTTATGGTCAGCACAATTAAGTGCTAAATTTGAACAATATGGTAAATAGTAATAATAATTTAAAACTACCTAACTGTGTTGTCTGAATCAAGATTTACAGGATTTAAAGATTAACAGGATTTATCCTGAAAATCCTTTAATATTGAAAATCCTGATTCAAACAATGGAATAACTAAACAGCTAGGTAGTTACATAATTTAATAACAACGATATTTATTATCTAGTTACTTAATTATAGAAATGGCTGATAGTTTTAAAACTATCAGCCATTTTTTTGATTAGTATTTAGGCAGTATAAGCCTCAAAAATATCGCGGAATAACTGTTGATTTTGTTTGAATACTTCAAAAATAGCAGGGTCGAAATGTTCGGCTTTAGTGCGTCCGTCACCATAGCTAATAATGCCTAATGTTTTTTCATGGTCAAAAGCGGCTTTATAAGGGCGTTTGCTACGCAATGCGTCATAAACATCACAGATATTCATAATACGCGCCGCTAAGGGAATCGCATCACCTTGTTTATTATTCGGATAACCACCGCCGTTCCAGCGTTCATGATGATTAAGGGCGATTTCTGAACCCATTTTCAAATAAGGTGATTGACTCTTCCCTAAAATTTCAAAACCCATTGAGGTGTGCGTTTGCATAATCAGCCATTCGTGACCTGCAAAGCCACTGGGTTTGAGCAGAATATGGTCGGGAATGCCAATTTTGCCAATATCGTGCATGGGGCTGGCAAAAAAAATAGTCTCGACAAAATCGTCATCCATGCCTAACAACCTAGCAAGCTCGCGGCTGTAATAGCTGATGCGTTGCACATGCGCCCCTGTATCTTCGTCTTTATATTCAGCCGCACGGGTCATGGTGAAAATAGTTTCTAAATAACTGGCTTGCAGCTGAGCGGTGCGTTCACGCACCCGTTGCTCTAACTCTTGGTTGTAATGCTGTAATTGTTTGTGCAATAAACGCACTTCTAACATATTAGCAACTCGCGCCAGCACTTCGGGTATTTCAAAGGGTTTGCTAATAAAATCTTTTGCACCTGCTTTAAAAGCGCGTTGTTTATGGTCGGGTTGCGCGGTAATCACTAACACGGGTAAATAGCCGCACGTTTCAATGGCTTTGAGGTTTTCCATCACTTCAAAGCCGTCCATTAAAGGCATTTGCAAATCTAATAAAATCAAATCGTAATGCTGTTCACGGTGCAAGTCACACACCTCACGCGGCTCTGTAGTGGAGCTAATTGCCGTATAACCTGCATTGCGTAATACGCGCTCAAGCAAAGTCACGTTGACTGGTTGGTCATCGACAATTAACACTTTGCCTTGCAGAATATCGGATGAATTAATCATAGAAATGTAAATAGGTTGATTAAATGAAGTAATGCAGTGAAATAATCAATGAACGTATTAAAAAATAGCGCGGGAGTTCAAAGCTTGCTTTGTGCTTTATTGTTTTAACTAAACAAAGCAAGTTTTAGAGTCCATTACACTGTGCTTAATTGGGTAGTGCCTTAAAAGAGTAGGTTTTAATAAAACGCCATTTTAGTTGGAGTTCAAACCTAGGTTTGAACTCCGATTGTTTGATATTAACTCGCCTACTTTTTTGATACACCACCCTTAATTGTTAGTGTTTTATAAATTCAAGCGCGATATTTAACGCTTCGACAAACTCATTTACTTTAATGGGTTTGGTGATATAGCGAAAAAAGCCCGCTTGCAGCCCTCTTTCAATATCACGCGGCATAGCATTAGCACTGATAGCAATCACAGGAATAGCAGTGGTTATAGCATTGTCTTGGAGTATTTTTAAGGCTTCAAAGCCGTTAATACCGGGCAGGTTAATATCCATTAAAATCACATCGGGCGATTGATTAATAGCGAGTTCAATGCCTAAATTACCTTCCACCGCGCTTAATAAACTCATATTGCCGTGACGCATAATAATTTGTTCGACTAATTTTAAATTAGCAGGATTATCTTCTACATAAAGCACGGTATAGTGCTTTGCCCCAGAAGTGATAGGCGTTTGCGCTAATGCCACCACCACCGCTTCTTCGGGCAGTTCTATCTCCGTGACAGAAATCAGTTCAAACCAAAATTCACTGCCTACGCCCACAGTGCTTTGTACGCCAATCACCCCGCCCATTAATTCCACCAGCCGTTTAGCCACCACTAAACCAATGCCCGTGCCTTCAACGCCGCTGGCTTCTTGTCCAAGTCGATTAAAGGCTTGGAATAATTGGGTTATTTTTTCAGCTGATAAACCCATACCTGTATCGGTGACAGTAATGCGGGTGTTTTCAGCATTCATAATGTGGCAATCAACCCGTACTGTGCCTTTGGGCTGATTGTATTTAATGGCGTTGGATAATAAATTAATTAACACTTGTTTTAAACGCACCCTGTCAGCACGAACAAAGTAAGGCACATCAAAGCTAGGAAAACTTAAGGTAATGCCACGCTGTTGCGCTTGCGGTTCAATCATGCCTTGACACTCCAACATCACCTCAGCCAGTGATACAGGCTCTTCTGACAGCGGCACTTGGCGCGATTCTACTTTGGCAAGGTCGAGTATTTCATTGATGAGTTTTAATAAATGCCAACCCGCTTGCAGAATTTGCGCGATGCTTTCTTTTTGCGCTGGCGCGGGTGGCGGCTCGTCAGATTCCATTAATTGCGCGAACCCTAAAATCGCATTGAGCGGACTGCGTAATTCATGGCTCATGCTGGATAGAAAATCCGATTTTGCCAGATTAGCTTTTTCGGCAACTAAGGAGGCGTTTTTTAATTCAAGGTTTTTTTCTTGCAACACTTGGTCTAACCGTTTGCGTTCGGTAACATCCCGCGCGGCGGCAAATACGCCTTGTAAGCGTCTATCTCTATCGTAAAAGGTGGTGGCGTTATAAGACACCACGGTTTCTTTACCATCAATAGCGCGAACGGTCAGCTCGTAATTGGTGACTTTTTTATCAATTAAGACCTGTTTGATGCTGGCCTCGGCAAGTTCGGGGTCGGTGAAGTAATTTTTAAAGGGCGCGCCGATTAACTCATCGCGGGTGCAACCTGTCAGCACTTCCATTTGTTTATTCACGTCGGTAATAATGCCTGAGGGGTCGGTAGTCATTAACGCGTCAATATTGGATTCAAACAAAGAACGAGTATAAAACTGATGGTCGCGCAAACGTTGGGCTAAGAGTTTTTGTTCAGCTTCAATTTGTTTTCGCGCGGTGTTATCTGTACCAATTAATAAATAACCAATAATGCCGTCCTCATCATCACGCAACGCCGTCACTGAGACTACCGCAGGAAAACGACTGCCGTCTTTGCGAATATAAGTTAATTCATAAATATCTTCGATACCGCGTGAGGCTTTAAACACTAAAGCTTCAAAACCCGGTGTGATGGGCGTGCCTAATTCCATGCTTAAAGCTTTCGCCCGCGCAATCACTTCCAAGGAGTCAGAAATATCGGCGGGAGTGATTTTGTTCATGACATCGGCGGCGGTATAGCCCAGCATACATTCAGCCCCGACATTAAAAATCTGAATCACACCTTTAGCGTCTGTGGCAATACTGGAAAAGTTCGCACTATTGAAAATCGCACTTTGCAACGCACCGACTTTAATTAACGCCTCTTCTTCGCCTTTGCGGCGGGTAATATCACGCACAATCGCGGTGAAATAACGCTGCCCGCCTAAGCTCATTTCATTGACAGCAATTTCTAGCGGAAAATAACTGCCATCTTTACGCCGTCCTATGCGTTCACGTCCAACATTAGCGCGGCTTTGCTCATTGCTACTAACGCAATCCAATAAACAAGGGTCTTGGCTGAGTTCAGGGATTAACAAACTGACATTTTGCGCGACCAGCTCGCTTGCCATAAAACCAAACATACGTTCTGCCGCCGCATTAATAGTTTCAATAATGCCGCTGTTTGCATGAAAGGTAATAATGCCATCGACCACGGCATTAAGAATGGTTTGAATGCGAGCCGCACTGTCGCGTAGGGCTTGTTGCGCGGCATATTCATCGGTGACATCACGAAACACCAACACCGCGCCTATCACTAGACCATCGCGGTCACGAATCGGGGCGCAACTATCGGCAATAGCGCATTCATTACCATCTTTGGCAATGAGAACGGTGTGATTAGCCAAACCTTGTATCGTGCCATTAGCTAAGGTAGTTTTGATGGGAACAACGCAAGGCTCACGCGTTTCTTGGTTGATAATATGAAAAATATCATCCACTGATTGATACCACGCTTGCGCTTGCGTCCAACCTGTTAATTTTTCAGCGGGGGGATTGAGCAAAATGACCAATCCTTTAGCATCGGTGGCAATCACCGCATCACCAATGGAATTGAGCGTAACCGCTAATTTTTCTTCGCTAACTTGCAATACCGTATTAGTCTGTTGCAATTGTTTATTGGTTTCTTGTTGAATTTCAAGTAAATGCGCGGTTTCACTATGCACTAAATCTTTCAGGCGTTGTCGTGCTTGGCGATTATTTAATAAGACAAACGCGATGGTCAGTAACAGCAAAATCACACTGCTGGTTACAATAATGATAAATAAATGGCGCATATTTGCCTGAAACTCAGCTTCATGCTGGGTCAACGCGCTGTTTTCTAATTGAATAAGAGCATTTATCTCAGCGCGAATTGCGTCCATTAATTGCTTGCCTTGACCGTTACTTATCATAGCCAGCATGGCTTTTGTCTCATTATTACGGCGCAATTCAATTGTTTGCGCCATTTCTGCTAACTTAGCACCAACTAAAGGTTCTAAATTATCCACATGTTTTAAGGCGGGATTGCTCAAACTTAAAGAACGCAAGGCGGCGATATAAGTGGCAACATTGCCGCGCACGGCTAAATAGGGTTGTAAAAAAGTATTATCACCTGTTAAGCAATAACCGCGTTGCCCTGTTTCAGCGTCACGCAAAGCAGACAATAAATCATTGGCTTGATTGATAATAACCAGCGTTTGCAGGCGCGCAAGGGCTGCTTGTTCTATGGTTTTAAATGCCCAGAAGGATTCTACTGATACTAAAATCACCAGTAGTAACGCGCCAGTAAAAGAAGCCATGGTTTTAAGTGACTTGCTTAAAGTGCTTTGACTGAGTGTTGTATTTAGGGGGGTGTTGGGATTGTTTTTGATAAGAGTGCCTTCGCGCCAAGTCATGGGGTCTGGAAGCGAAGTAAGCGGGGGCAAAGACGCAGGCAAACAAATGGAGTGAGCCTAAAGCCCACTATTAGAATGATTTATACGCTCATTTAGAAACAAATAAACCTTTAGCCTAAAAAGCATTGCTGTTTATAACAAAGTATTTAATTGAAAGTGCATTCTGCTAAAACAAGAAAGGGCGAGATTAATCGCCCTTTCAAATAATTAAAATACCATCAAATAAACTTTAAAACGGAATATCGTCATCATAAGGCGCGTCAAAATTATCAGCACTGGCGGCAGTTGGCTGAGTTGCAGGACGCGCTCTGTTAGTGGCTTGCGGCATTGCACCTTGAGCATTATCATTGCGCTTGCCGATTAAATCGATAATATTGGCATTTAATTCCAAACTGGTTTTCATTGTGCCGTCATTTGCTTTATATTCATTCAGTGTTAATTCGCCACTGACAAATACTTGCTGTCCTTTTAATAAATAATCTTTTAATGAACTTTCGGCGCGTTTGCCAAATAATGTAACCCTAATCCAAAGGGTTTGTTGTTTATCACCAAAACCCACATTGTTAGCCACTGTAACGCTTAATATGGCAAGACCTGCCGCACTGTAACGCACTTCAGCATCTCTTCCACAAGCCCCCGTAAACGCGAAGACATTTGACATAATGAACCCTTATTGATTGATTAAAAATTTATAAAAGCAACTCTTAGTCAAGTCGCCTTGATGGCTATTATCCGTCATCGGGGTGCTTAAGGTAAATTTTCCGTTTGTAATACTGTTAAGCTGACAACAACATTGGACAAATAGCACATTTGATTTATAGTTAGCCAAACGATTTAGACACAGTACAAACACATGGCAACTGCACCGACCGATGTCCCTTTGAATGGGCTTAGCAAATATTTAATTAAGCTGGAAATACTGACAGAAGTCAGTGCCAGAAAATACACTTTAGATGCCAAAAGAGACGAGTTATCTTTATTGAGCTACTTAGTGATCAATAAGCTAGTTGATGACCGTGCCATAGCCGAACAGGCTTCTATCGAATTTGGTATGCCATTTTTCGATTTAGATGCTATTGATTGGCACAGTTTGCCCATCAATTTGCTCAGCGATAAAATGATTCGCAAATACCATGTGTTGCCGCTGTTTTCACGCGGTAAAACTTTGTTTATTGCGCTGTCTGACCCGACTAATTTGCAGGTCATGGATGATATTAAATTCCAAAGTCGGTTGCAGTCAGAGGCGATTTTAGTTGAAGAAAGCAAGCTCAGTAGAGCCATTGAACAGGCCTTGGAAAAGCCTACGGCTTCTATGGATGAGATATTGGCCGATAATATGGACAGTATCGACATTAATGCCGATGAAGAACTTGCCGAAGACATTAGCGGCACGTCCGATGCCGATGACGCGCCAGTGGTTAAATACGTCAATCAAGTGTTATTGCAAGCCATTAAGCAAGGCGCGTCTGATATACACATGGAGCCTTATGAAAAGAATTTTCGGATTCGCTTTCGTCAAGACGGTATTTTGCGCCAAGTAGCAAGTCCACCCGCAAGCATTGCCAATCGCTTAATTTCACGTTTGAAAATCATGTCCAAAATGGACATTGCCGAACGCCGTGTCCCGCAAGACGGACGTATCAAAACCATTGCAGGTAAACGCGCTATCGACTTTCGGGTCAATACCTGTCCTACTTTGTTTGGCGAAAAAGTGGTATTGCGGATTTTAGACCCCACCAGCGCGCAATTAGGTATTGAAAAGCTCGGTTTTGAACCTGCACAACAACAACTGTTTTTACAAGCCATTAACAGACCTTATGGTTTAGTGTTAGTCACAGGGCCTACGGGTAGCGGTAAAACCGTAACCTTATACACGGGTCTCAATATTTTAAATACCATCGAACGCAACATCTCCACTGCCGAAGACCCCGTGGAAATTACCGTAGAAGGCATTAATCAGGTCAATGTTAATGCCAAAGCGGGTTTAACTTTTGCCAGTGCCTTACGCGCTTTCTTACGACAAGACCCAGACGTTATCATGGTGGGTGAGATTCGGGATTTAGAAACCGCTGAAATTGCGGTAAAAGCCGCGCAAACAGGTCACTTAGTATTATCTACTCTGCATACTAATGACGCGCCGCAAACGCTGAATCGTTTATTACAAATGGGTATTCCACCTTTTAACATTGTAGCAGCGGTGAATTTAATCATGGCGCAACGTTTGGGACGTAGACTGTGTGTGCATTGTAAAGCCCCTGTCACTTATCCTGATAGCGTATTATTAGATGCGGGTTTCAAACCAGAAGAATTAAAAGATCTACAAATTTTCAAACCTGTAGGCTGTGATTTATGCAGTAATGGTTACAAAGGTCGGGTTGGGGTTTATCAAGTGATGACACTGACCGAAAAAATGCGCGCCCTCATACTTAAAGGCGGCAATACGATGGAATTGGCAGAATGTTCTTTATCTGAGGGTTTTAACGACTTGCGGCTTTCGGGTTTAAATAAAGTCCGTATGGGTTTAACTAGCCTAGAAGAGATTGATAGAATCACTAAGGAATAAACAGTATGGCAGACAAAGCAGACCAAAAACCCGAATTAATCGATTTTATTTGGGAAGGCACGGACGCAAAAGGTAATAAACTTAAAAAAAAGGAAATATCAGCCAAAAGTGAATTAGCCGCTAAAGCAGATTTAAAAAAACAAGGCTTTAATGTCACTAAAATCAAGAAAAAACCCAAAGACATCAATATCTTCCCAAAATCACCCAAGGCAATCACACCGGGGGAAATTGCTATTTTTGCGCGGCAATTAGCCACCATGCTCAATGCGGGTGTGCCTTTGGTGCAGTCTTTTGATATTGTCGGTAAAGGTCATGATAATCCCAGTATGCAGGATTTATTACTTGGTATTAAAGCCGATATTGAAGGCGGTGATACCCTAGCCGAAGCCTTAAGAAAAAGACCCACGGTTTTTGACGAGTTATTTTGTAACCTTGTCGCTGCGGGTGAAAAAGCGGGTATTTTAGAAGGCTTGCTCGGTAAAATTGCTAGCTATAAAGAAAAAACCGAGTCGATGAAAAAGAAAATCAAAAAAGCCTTAACCTATCCTATTGCCGTTATGGTAGTGGCGTTTGTGGTCACCGCGATTTTGCTGATTTTCGTAGTACCCGTATTCGCAGATTTGTTTAAAGGTTTTGGTGCAGAATTACCCGCCTTCACCCAAATGGTGGTTCACATGTCGGAGTGGATGCAACAATATTGGTGGATAGTGATTGGCTGGGTGGTCGGCTTTGTCAAAGTATTTGGCTATTTCAAACAACGTTCGCTAGCGTTCAATCATTTCTTAGACCGCTTAATGCTACAAATGCCCGTGGTGGGCATTATTCTCAATAAATCAGCGATTGCTCGTTTTGCGCGTACCTTATCAACCATGTCAGCGGCGGGTGTGCCTTTAGTGGAAGCCTTAGTCTCAGTGGCAGGTTCGTGCGGTAATATTATTTATCATGATGCCGTGATGGGTATGCGCGACGATATTGCCAATGGTGAACGTTTGCAACTTGCCATGAGTCATGCCAATTTATTTCCTAACATGGTGCAACAAATGGTTGCCATCGGTGAAGAAGCGGGTTCTGTGGACGGTATGCTGGCAAAAGTAGCTGATTTCTATGAAGAAGAAGTCGATAACTTAGTCGATAACTTAAGTAGTTTGATGGAACCTATCATCATGGTGATTTTAGGTATTTTAGTCGGTGGTTTAATTGTGGCGATGTATCTTCCTATTTTCAAAATGGGATCGGTGGTCGGTTAAATCCAAAAAACCTCAAGACCTGTCAAACATAAGTTTGGCAGGTCTTTTTTTAGCGATATAGTTGTCTAAATGAAGATGATTGAGATATAAAGATTATTCGTTTTATCTTAATATCTTTCAATCTTCATTATCTTCATTATCTTCATTCAGACAACTATAATTTTCAAAAAAATCCCATGCAACTACTCAACTTACTTGCCTCAACCCCCGCCTTAGTAATCGTTTTAGCCAGCTTAGTGGGTTTATTAGTCGGCAGTTTTTTAAATGTGTTAATTTATCGATTACCTGTGATGATGCAACGTTCATGGCGTAAAGAATGCCATGATTATTTAGAATTAACTGACAGCCAAGCGACTGAAACAGAAACCTTTAATTTAGTGGTGCCGCTGTCACGTTGTCCACAATGTCAAACACCGATAAAACCTTGGCACAATATCCCCGTTTTTAGTTATGTATTTTTAAAAGGACGCTGTGCTTATTGCTCAAAACCCATTCCACTGCGTTATCCCTTAATTGAAGCATTAACTGCACTTTTATCGGGGATTATTGCGTGGCATTTTGGTTATTCTGAGCAAACCTTGTTTGCCTTATTATTAACATGGTCGCTAATTACTTTAACCTTTATTGATTTTGACCATTATTTATTACCCGATTCTATTACCCTACCTATGCTTTGGTTGGGTTTATTATTAAGTCTACATAATACCTTTACCGATAGTCATACCAGTATTATAGGTGCGGTGGCGGGTTATTTATCCTTATGGTCGGTGTATCATTTATTTAAACTCGCTACAGGTAAAGAAGGTATGGGTTATGGCGATTTTAAATTACTTGCCTTATTGGGTGCGTGGCTGGGTTGGCAATATTTAGTCTTAATTATTTTATTATCCTCATTAGTAGGCGCGATAGTGGGTATTAGTTTAATTGTCACAGGCAAACAAACGCGCAGTAAACCCATTCCTTTTGGCCCTTATTTAGCGGCGGCGGGTTGGTTGGCATTATTGTGGGGTGAGCCATTAAATCATTGGTATTTAAACCATTTAGGTTTATAAAACCATGTTGAAAATTGGACTCACGGGGGGTATTGGTTGTGGTAAAAGCACAGTCACGCAATTATTTAGTGATTTAGCAATATCTATTATTGATGCTGATAGCATTGCCCATCAATTAGTAGCAATTGGACAACCCGCCTTATTACAAATTGAACTTTTATTTGGTAATCAAGTTTTAAATAACGATGGTTCTTTAAATAGAGCTTATTTACGCGATTGTATTTTTAATAATACTGAACAGAAAACCGCTTTAGAGGCATTATTACATCCTTTAGTTTTTCAAGAAATAGACAAGCAATTAGCAAAACTCAAGCAAGCTTATTGTATTATTGCTATTCCTTTATTATTTGAAACCCATCAAGTCAATAAAGTACATCGGGTTTTAGTGGTAGATTGTCCTATTGAGATGCAATTGCAACGGGTACAACAACGCGATAATAATAGCTTTGAAAAAATACAAGCCATTATTAATAGCCAAGTCTCTCGAGAATTTCGCCATATTCACGCCGATGATATTATTGATAATTCATTAGCAATAATGGGCAAAGACAATAATTATAATAAACTTGCAGAGCAAGTTAAAAAACTGCACAATTTATATCTTTCATTAAGCAACACACGGGACGTTTGTTTGTGAGCAATACTATTATTTATGAATTTCCACTTAATGAGCGCATTCGAGTTTTTATTCGCCTAGAGCAATTATTTCAACAGTTTAGTCATTTTTCTTTAGGCAGCAGTGATGCTGATAAACGCGCCGCTATCATTGTTTTATTGGATATTATGATGATTTTTAGACGTAATGATTTGAAATCTGAAATTCTTAAAGAATTAGAGCGCGATACTAAAGCTTTGCAAAAAATAACTACGGATCAAGCCATTGATACTAGTAGACTCAGTGATATTTTGACGCAATTAGCCGATATTAGTAAAAAGCTTTATGCCACCAGCGGTAAAATTGGTTTGCATATTATGGAGTGTGATTTATTTCAAAGCGTGGCGCAACGCAGTTCTATTCCAGGGGGGACGTGTTCATTTGATTTGCCTGAGTATTATTATTGGCTACAACAAGATGAAGAACGGCGTTTGTATGATTTAAAAGCGTGGTTCGCGCCTTTTGAAGAGACTAAAATCGCCATTGAATTAATTTTAAATTTTATTCGCAGTAGCAGTGTACCGAGTCAAGAAGTGGCTCAGGCGGGATTTTTTCAAATTGCTTTAGACCACACTCAGCCGCATCAATTATTAAAAGTAAGTGTGGCTAAATCGATTGCCTGTTTTGCTGAAATTAGTGGCGGTAAACATCGTTGTACAGTGCGCTTTATGTTGCCGTCCACTAGCGAAAAACGTCCCAGCCAAAGCCCCGATGATATTGCTTTTGAACTGACTTGTTGCGCTTTCTAATGGCGATTACTACCGTTAAATGTCCTACTTGCTCTAAGCTTGTTCCTTGGACAACAGAGCAGTTATTTAAACCGTTTTGCAGTAAACGCTGTAAATTAATGGATTTAGGCGCGTGGTTTAACGAAGAAAATCGTATTCCAGATGACACGCCCCTGTCAGAAGAGCAGCATTCAACTGTTTTTAGCGAGCATTAGCTGTATATCTTTTAGCGGTCGCGGCGAATTTATGTGATTGTCTATAGATTTGGAGTGCAGGCTTTGCCTGCTAGTTTATTCATTTAGCGACTTGCAAGCAAAGCTTGCACTCCAAAACAAGTGCGTAGCAGTGCTTAAAGCCAAGCCCTATCGGTCTTTTTCACTAGGCAGTTGTCTCACTGCGTAGCGTTTTGCTGTTATTTTTTTTGACAAGGAGTATTTTCATGCACTGCTCGGACAATTTTTTTACCCGTTTTATACAGCCGCTTTATCATGCGGACAGTTTTTTTACAAAATTCATACGCTTAGCAGGTTTATTTTGGTGTGTTGAAGACCAAAAAACCCAGCGGCGCACACAAGTATTGGTTTTATTTTTCTTAACCTGCTTACAAATCGCGTTAGCTATTATCACTACCCAATGGAGCGCGGATTTATTTGATGCCTTAGACAAACATTCTATGAGTGGCTTGTTTAAACAAGTAGGGCTTATCATCTTGATTTTTGCCGCCAATATTGCCATTACGGTTAAACATCTAAAGGTTAAACGCCGCATTCAAGTGGAGTGGCGCGAATGGTTGACCGATTATTTAACAGGTCGTTGGATGCACCAAGGCAATCATTATTTAGTCACCCATATCAAAGGTGAGCATGATAATCCAGACGGACGCATTGCCGAAGATGTACGCATTGCTACTGAATCCGCTATTGATATGGCGCATTCTCTAATCTATAACATTATGATGTTATTAAGTTTTATTGCTATCTTGTGGTCATTGTCAGGTGTGGTGTATTTAGGTGTATTACCCATTCACGGGCATTTAGTTTTGTTAGCCTTTCTTTATGCAGGTATCGCCTCTTTTATCGGCTTGAAAATTGCCAAACCTTTAACGGCTGCTACCAATCATCGCCAAACTGCCGAAGCCGATTTTCGTTTTTCGCTGGTCAATGCCAGAGAAAATTCTCAAGCCATTGCCTTAATTCATGGTGAAGATACCGAACGGCAACGTTTTCAAGGTCTGTTTGCAGGTATCATCGATGCGTGGCAACAGCAAACCCGCGCTTTTAGTAACATCATGATGTTCACTTCGGGCTATTCGGTGTTATCAATGGCGTTTCCTGCCTTAGTTGCCGCGCCGCGTTATATTTTGGGTAGCATTACCTTAGGCGCGTTAGTGCAATCGGTACAATCGTTTCAATACACTATTTCGGCACTGTCATGGCCGGTGGATAACACCGCTAAAATTGCAGAATGGCGCGCTTCGGTGGAACGCTTGCTGGGTTTAGTTAAAGCTTTGGATGATTTAGAACAAGAACTCAATCCCGCTGACCCTCGCTGGATTGTTTTTGAAAAATCCACACAATCTCAGTTAATACTCGATAAAGTCTGCATTACCAAACTCAATGGTGATCATGTCACTTCTGGTTTAGATGCCGATATTGCTCTGGGTGATAGAGTGTTGCTATCAGGTGATTTCAACGCGGCAAGCAAATTATTTCGCGCGATTTTAGGTTGTCGTCCTTGGGGTTGTGGACACATTACCCTGCCCGCAGAGCCGCTGTTTTACATGCCACCACGCCCTTATCTGCCCACGGGTAGCTTACGCGCCGCGATTTGCTATCCGACTGATGGTAGATATTTTGAACAAGCCGATTTAGAAGAAGCACTGACATTAGTTTTCTTACCCGAACTTATTGAGCAATTAGATCAAACTGACCAATGGTTCAAAATACTACCGCGTGAAACCCAACAACGCTTAGGTTTAGTGCGTTTATTATTAGTCAAACCGCAATGGATATTATTACAAGAAGCCTTTGATTCATTAAGCCAACACGATGAAGAAGCCGCGTTGCGTTTAATTTGTCAACAATTACCTAATGCCACTTTACTGACCATTAGTAACTTACCTTCGGCTATTCGTTATCATCACAGTCAATTAATTTTACCTTGAGTATTTAGGAAGTAACCGCTATGCAAAATAATAATAATCAAAAATGTCGCGGCGTTAATTTAGGTGGCTGGCTATTATTAGAAAAATGGATAACCCCGAGTTTATTTGAAGGCTTAAATGCCACCGATGAAACTTCTTATTGTGTAGAATTAGGCGAAATAGAAGCCAGCAAACGTTTAACAGCACATTGGAATACTTATATTACCCGCGATGATTTTGCGTGGCTTGCCAAAGTGGGTATTAATTCAGTGCGTTTGCCTATTGGACATTGGTTATTTGGTAGAGATTATCCTTATCATCAAAGTTATGGTGATTCGCGTTATCCTTTTGTCGTGGGTGGGCTTGCTATTGTAGATAAAGTATTTACATGGGCAACTGAATTTAATTTGCGCGTGGTATTAGATTTACATGCCGCACCCGGTTGTCAAAATGGTTTTGATAATGGTGGCATTAAAGATGTTTGTGAATGGCATACCGATGAAACTTATATTGCACATTCATTAAATGTATTAGAACGTTTAGCTGAGCGTTATCACCAGCAACCGATGTTACATGCCATTGAAGTTTTAAATGAACCGCGTTGGGATGTACCTACTGAGATATTAAAAAAATATAATACCGAGGCGTATTATAGAATTCGGCGTTATTGCACTGCTGATAAAGTCGCAGTCGTTTTTCATGACGGTTTTAGGTCTTATAAAGAATATATCGGTTTTATGCAAGCACCTGAATTTGAAAATGTGGTATTTGATATTCACCGTTATCAATGTTTTACCCGCGAAGAAATTGACAGTGATATTTATACTCATATTCAACAAGCGGCAGTTACTTGGAAACATGAAGCTGATGCGATTATTCATGAATTAGCGTTGCCCACTTATTGTGGTGAATGGAGTTTGGGGCTAGATTTAAAAGTGGTGTCTTTATGGGCAGAAGGGCCTTTTAATCATGCTTTAGAGGCAATGGATGATTTTCAAATGGCATTGGCTTATCGCGCTTATGCGGCGGCGCAATTACTCACTTTTGAAAAATATCAAGGTTGGTTTTTTTGGAATTATAAAACCGAAACCACGCCCGCGTGGTGTTTTAGAGAATGCGTGACGCGTGGTTGGATTCCTGATTTAAGTAGTGCTGAACAATTTAAAAATTTACGGCTTGAATTATTACGCGCTAATGGGCATTAATACAGGATTTTCATAACGATTAGTTCGTTATTAAGAGGGCAAATATAATTTGCCCCTACATTTATAAATTCTGCGTCAAATAATCATTAACTGATTTTAAAAACTCAGTAACTAAATAAATAGAGT
>JBAQSX010000097.1:0-19991 GCA_049296695.1 Methylococcaceae bacterium
TCACTACCGCATAGGTAGCTTAGAAACACTTGATTCTAAGTCGCTAATATTTAATGTCCGTTCACTACCGCATAGGTAGCTTAGAAAGCCACTGCTACCGCCGCCGCCGAAAAGAATGCGTTCACTACCGCATAGGTAGCTTAGAAATGTAATAAGCGGCAAACCCGCCCCAATTTCTGGTTCACTACCGCATAGGTAGCTTAGAAATGCTTTAATCAACTGGGTTTATATGCCATTTAGTTCACTACCGCATAGGTAGCTTAGAAATGATTATCCGCGATTACAAGATTTTGAATTACGTTCACTACCGCATAGGTAGCTTAGAAAAGTCAATTAGTGAATCACGAGCGTTTTATTTCGTTCACTACCGCATAGGTAGCTTAGAAAAATTGGAGAGCGAATACGACAAACAACTGGGAGTTCACTACCGCATAGGTAGCTTAGAAATTTAACCGAATAAGCGCGAACGTCACCGATGCGTTCACTACCGCATAGGTAGCTTAGAAAGTGGTAAGAACGGCACGCTGTGGGTCGAATTCGTTCACTACCGCATAGGTAGCTTAGAAATAACTGAATACAAGGTAAGGTTTCAAAACCTAGTTCACTACCGCATAGGTAGCTTAGAAACACAGTTTATGATTCAGTTTCAAATAGGTGCAGTTCACTACCGCATAGGTAGCTTAGAAATGTACCGTTTCTATAAGCGGTCTCACGGATGGGTTCACTACCGCATAGGTAGCTTAGAAAGATGTCCAGTTTTACCACTGTATTGCCTTATTGTTCACTACCGCATAGGTAGCTTAGAAATTATCTATCGTCTGTAAATGTTATTAGTATTAGTTCACTACCGCATAGGTAGCTTAGAAATGACTATTTAGATGATACGCAAAATAGGGCCTGTTCACTACCGCATAGGTAGCTTAGAAAAGTATTTGCAAACAACCCATCTCTAGGGCCTGGTTCACTACCGCATAGGTAGCTTAGAAATAATTGAAGAGTACAGATAATCCCTTCTTTAGGTTCACTACCGCATAGGTAGCTTAGAAAGATAGCGTCCGATAACGTCTATTGACATCCGAGTTCACTACCGCATAGGTAGCTTAGAAACACAAAAATGTCACCCTCACCATTCTGTTGCCGTTCACTACCGCATAGGTAGCTTAGAAATTAAGCTGATTTAACACGTCATCTTTCTTAGTGTTCACTACCGCATAGGTAGCTTATAAATAAAAAAAAGGGGGCATGGTTTTAAAACTTGCCCCCTTTTTTATTGTATTCATCTACTTGAAAATAAAAAACAGTTATTATTTAAACATTTCCTGTTATTTAAAAAAGCCAGCATTAAAAAATAGGAACGCCACTATTTCGGCTTAAACCATAACAACTAAATCCAGCATAATATTTTTCAGTTTGTTCAACATAACCAATAAATAATCGAAACCGCTCACCGCTAGTTTGACTTTTTAAGCGAATATAAGGCGCATCAATCAATCCAGTTTCATTACGAGCTGCAAAAAACTCTAAGGCTTGTTCAAAACTGATATTAGCCAATTTAGCTCTACGTTTTGCTCGATTAAAATCACTTTTTGTATGAATCCGATAAAAACAAGCGTATTTTTCAATTTTCGCAGGTACGGGTTTAATACTGGTCAAATGCACATAATCACTTAAATTAATTAACCACTCTCTAGCATTAAAACGCTCTAATAAAATTTCAGTTTCAGCAAATAAACGTAGCTTGTATCCTAATTGATGTTTTGCACTATCATAATTAGGAAAAGAAATACCGATTGCTGATATATCTTTTTCTTCTTTATTCGCAACAAATGCTAAATGCAATTGTTGATAAACTTTTTCCCAAAGGAAATAAAGCGGTATTTCAGCATCAGGTAATAAGGTGATTTCAAGATAATAATTCATCGCCTAATCCTTGCCGCTTTCACCAAATACACCACCGCGTACTAAAACTGCCATCACATAATGTTGCTGGTCTTCTTCCAATACGCCACCGCGTGCAAAACTATCAAACAAGGTATAAAAATCGGTTTTATTTTTAGGGTTTCGATAGGCTTTACCTAAATTAGTGACAGCCCCATAAATTTCGATGGCAATAGGGCCGATGCTAGCCGTTTCTTCATCGCTGGGATACCAAGTATCAATACAGCGCAGTGCATTGCCAATTTTTTGTGAGTGCATACCCGCTATATCGTCTATTTGATACAAGATTTTGCTTTTTTTGGCTTTGCTATTGCCTTTATCCAAGACTAATTCTTCACTGGGATAGACATCTTGTGCTTTACCTACTTGAGCATAAGCATTGATTTCTAATAATAAAAATTCTGTTTTACCTGCTAATGCTGCTGCTATTTTTCCTGCCAATTCATTAACGCCAGCATCATGATGTTCAAAGTCATGCAGATTGAATTTTTTAGCATCAAATACCCAGCTTGTCTTATCGCCTTCATTTAAAACAGTTACTTGCACTTCGATTTTTTCAGCCCCCACACGGTTGCGCCACAAAAAACGTCCATTAGCAATGTTGCTGGCATAGCGTTTGGCTAATTCAATAAAACCATGTTCTTCAATGTACGCGCCAGCAACTTGTGCATAACTCGCATTAAAGTCAGCACTATTACACGCCGACGGTTTTTCTACACCACTTAACACTTTTAGAGTAAATGATAATTTCAACGTGTCATGTTCACTACTCAAAGCGCAACTGTCTACTGTTTGCAGATTGGGTTTTTCTACTTCAGCATCGAGTTTTAATGGGTCATCTTGCAATGCTTTTTTTAACCGATTTGAAATTGTGCCGCGTACTGATTTTTCTTGTAATTTTAAGGCACTAGCGACTGTTGTTCTTTCATTCCACGTTGTGCCATATAAACGACCATCCGAAGGCACGAGTTTTTTTTCAAATGCCAAAACAGTAGCGGGGGTTAGTGTTTTTTTGCTGTCTTTCTTTGCGACCATTTGATATTCCTCGGGGTTAGATAAGGTGTGAGTGTTGTTGAATTAAATAAAACTGGTTGTCTGTATCGTAATGGCTAGACCAAAGTAACTCGTTGAGTTTTTTAATTTTGTACGGCATTTTGAATTCACCTAAAGTGACTAAACTTTCAGCAAAACGATGTAACGTGTTGGCATCACGTTGATTTTCTGCCTTGCCTAGGTCGCTAATACCGTGAAAACCCGTAGCAATTGGAACAATCCAACCGCTGGTTTTACGTTTACCTGTCCATTCGACTTGTTCATCGTTGTGAATTTCACTGCGATACTGTACGGTTAAATAGCTCAATAGAGCGGATATGGCATCTTGTCCGTTTTGCATGGCTGTTTGCATTAAATCGCGCCGTTCTTGTAGGACATGACCTGTCATGAGTTTGCGCGTGAGTTTGCCTATTTCACTGTCGTCAGAAATTTTTATAAGTTCTAAGCGATGAAAATCGCAGTTCAAAATATCGCCACCTGCTAATTTTAAGGCGTGCAATTGCTTTTTTAATTCAGCAAACAAAGCTTGCTTGTCATCCATGTCCACACCTTCGTATTCGATTGCTAGCGATACAGTTAAATGACAGCGAGCTTCTTCAATAAAAGACGGTCGGTTGCCATTTTTATCTAGCGGATTGCCTGTACCAATAATGGAATGCACATAATCGCCTTGTCCTTTGTAGGTTTGTAGATTGATGTCATGGCAAGACACAGCAAAACGTGTAAATTTCAGCTCTTGAAAGTGCTTAGCATTCAGTTTTCTTTGCAAGGCGTGAATTGCACCAAACCAAGCGGTCATGGCGGGAAAACCAATGGTATAAGGACTGGATAGTGCATTGGCATTGTGAATTTTGATGCGCGGAATAATTAAAAAACGACTCATTGAAAATCCTCCGCGTTTTCATTTAGCAATTTTTTGATATGACTTAAGTCAACATCGCCTAATTTTTCTTTACCCAATGATTTTTCACAGCCATGAAGTAGCCAAGTTGCCAGTGTCTGTATGATGCTATCCAACCAATCTGACGGTTCTTCACGCTCGTCGCTATAGGCAGAATCGAGCCAAATTTTTTGGGCTAACGGTAAGGTGCTGTATTCGCTCCAATTGCTTTCTAGGTGTCGAAATTGCCAAACTTTTTCCATAATGCGTTCTGCGATTGAGCGCAAAATAGCATCACGCGCTTCTCTGTGTTCTACCGTATTACCAAAGGCTTTTAATACTTTGCGTAATTCATTGAACAGGTCTTGATAATCTTTGAAATATAAACTTTCTAGGAAAAAGTTTTTTTGGGGATGGCGTAATGTACGCATTTCTAATGGCGGCGGTAGAGATGGTAATAAATACGCCGTACCGCCATTTTGACTATTTAACATGCTGATATTTTGCTTGTTTGCTCCGCCAAAACCGATAACGCTAAGGTTATAAAGCTCATCAAATCCTTGTTCATTATGCTTGTTAGCGCGGCGGTCTTCTCGCGCTTTTTTGGCAAGTTCAGAAAAACGAAGCGTGTTAATGACTTCTTTGAGTTTGAACATCAAGCCTGAAGGCGTGAGTATGGATAACAAGTGATAGTCATCATCGACTGGAAAATAAACTTGTTTGATTTTTTCGGAGGTTTTCTCTGTTACTGAGGTTTGTTTAATGGCTAACAAACCTTGCTGTATTTCAGCAAATGGTACAGTAGAAAGGGTGAATTGTTGTTGAAGGGTGTCACTATTGTGTTCTAAATGCGCTAAAACAGTCTGCCCATCATTCATAGGTAATGATAAGAATTTATAGACATCTAAAGCGGCGGCATTACCTAAGACATCAAACTCAACAGTGACATTGCCGCTACGCAAAAAACCATCGGCTTTAAATTCTACTTGAGCAATGACGGCACTGGTTTTTGCACTGGGATGTGTAAATTTAGCAGGGTGACTAATCATGGATAACCAGCCTGAACGTTTAGCGGCATCGGGTAGCCAATTTTCTAAATGAAATTTTTCCTCTGCTTTGCCTTCTACTTCTCGTTTGTCCTCATCAGTTTTACACGTTTTTAACTTTTCTTTTAGCCAATCTTCTTTACGTTTGGCTAAAAAGTCTTGGATGCTGGGGTCTAGCATTAAAAACTCCTGCTTTAAAAATTAAGGGCAAGAAAAGTTTAAAAGGTTATTTGATTGAAGTAAAAGCCTATTTATTTCTAATCGTTGACTCTACCGCACAGGTAGCTTAGAAATATTTAATAGCTTTTCAATTTTAAAATATCCCCCCAATACCGCCCACTGGCAGTCGTTTAAAACTAGAATTATTCTAATAAAGCTGTAATTTTTTACACAAATTTTATATGCCACTGCGTAGGATATGCCCATCTTAACGACAAGGTGAAAAAACTCCGATGACACTTCAAACCTGTTTTGGTCTTGATAGTAATGAAAACACATGGCTACTGGTGCAACGTAGCGCGGGCAGAACGGTATTTTTACGACAGTTTAAAAATACCCTAGAAGGTCTCAATGAGCTTTCAGAATTTATGAAAATTCGCAGTGAACGACCTAGAATTTATATTAAATCGACAGGTTGCAACGCACTGAGTTTATTAAAATATCTGTGCTGTATTCCTGATATTGAAGTGATGTTTGTCTCAGCTGCGGGCTTTCAACAATATCAAAATTGTTTGCCTAAAAGCGTCAATGCGAGCGCAAGCACTAGCCAAGCTGAAATACTTGCCGATTGTGCTGAGCGCATGATTTAACTAACCGCGTAGACACTAATGAACTCATTAAAAGGCTCTGTCGTTGCACTGGTCACACCTTTTATCGATGACACAGAGCAGAGCGTCAACCAAGAAAAGCTCGCTGAACTGGTCGCGTTACAGGTTAATAGTCAAACAGCGGCGATTGTCCCCTGTGGCACAACGGGCGAATCGCCGACTTTACTGGACGCAGAATGGGAAGCGGTTATTAGCACCGTTATTGAAAATACGCGCAACACTGCGGTGAAAGTGATTGCGGGAACAGGTTCAAACAGCACCCGCAAAGCAGTGAAACTCACTGAGCAAGCCGCTGAATTAGGCGTGGATGCTTGTTTAGTCATCACGCCTTATTACAACAAACCCAGCCCTGAGGGTTTGCTCGCGCATTTTCAAGAACTCGATAAAGTCGGTATTCCGTTAATTCTTTATAACACGCCTAGCCGAACGGGCATTGATTTAAGCACTGAGTTGATTATGACTTTATGCGAAAAATGCCCGTCAATAGTCGGTTTAAAAGCCTCTAATGGCGACCTTGAACAAATTACCGATATTATTGATAAAACCGCCCAACTTAATCGTCCTTTCTTAGTGTTTTCAGGCGATGACGCGCTGACACTGCCCATTATTGCTGTCGGTGGCGTAGGTGTCATTTCAGTAGCGGCAAACCTTATGCCGCGTGTCATGGCTGAATTGGTGGCTTGTGCTAGGCAAGCTGATTTAAGCCAATCAAGAAACATCGCCTACGCGATTCATCGTTTTTGCAGAGCCTTACTCAAAACAGGCTCAAATCCCGAAGCTATCAAAGTTATTATGAATCATGCTGGCTTGCAGGTCGGTTCATGCCGTAAACCCTTAATCGATTTATCAAACGATAAAGCAGATCTGCTGGTTGAGGAATTACGCCTTATGAAAACAAGGCTTGCTGAGCAACACCTGCGCTACGATGATATTTTGAACTCTATTGAGTAAACACCATGCTGGTAGGTTTAGACGACTATATCAAACTATTAGCAGGACTATTGTCAGTAGTTGACCCGATTGGTGCTATTCCACTGTTTATTAGTCTCACAGGACACCGTAGTTCTGAAGAGCGACAACGCATTGCGTGGGTATGTGCTATTTCGGTAGGGGTTACTTTATTGGTCGCGCTCACAGGCGGTAGTGCTATGCTAAAACTTTTTGGGATTAGTATGCCCTCGTTTCAAATTGCAGGCGGCATTGTTATCTCCTTTATGGGGGTGTCTATGCTCAAAGCTTCACATGACCGTTCGCGTCACACCCCCGAAGAACGCGCTGAATCTATTGATAAAGATTCTATTGCCGTTGTGCCGATGGCAATTCCTTTACTTAGCGGACCGGGGGCGATGAGTACCGTTATTGTCTACCATAATCTCAATCCTGCTTGGGATTATAATCTACTTGCGGTGAGTGTTATTATCACGCTTGCCCTGTTGGTATTAATTTGTTTATTAATGGCAAAAAGAATTGCCGATGCTTTAGGTAAAGCGGGCATGAATGTGATTACGCGCGTTTTTGGTTTAATTATTTTATCAATTGCCGTGGAATTTATTGCCAAAGGATTAGCAGAACTTTTTCCGATATTGATCAATAATAATTTATTTTTCGTAGCTTAGATATATTCACTCTAAATAGACGCACTGGATTAGTTTCTATTTTTTTCGCGTATTCATAATACAAACTTTTATTTAAAAATAACTGAAGTTACGCACTGGTAATAAAAATGTAGGGGCAAAATATTTTTTGCCCTTTAGTAACGTTGTTAAGAGTAAATAGTGTTGCCCCTTTGCGTAATTTCAGTTAATAAAATAATAATTTATCGCGTAGATATTTTAATTATTTTTTCAAAATACAAAGTCAGCTTTGTACTTTTCTTTATATAAACCTAATCAAAATAATTACCCGCACTAATAGACCTTTTTAGCGCGTTATACATTCATAAAGCTATGCTAAAAATAGATAGCACTATGAAAATTTATCAACTCTTATCAAGACAACGACTGTTATAGTAACTAAAAAATAGATAGCGATGTGACAAGACATAAGGGTTTTATTGGTTTTCATTAACCATAAAATTTATATCTTTCTTAAGCTTTTAAAACGCATAGCAACGCTAAAAGCCGCTCATTAATCTATAACAGGAAACTACCCGATGAGTCATTATAAAACCTTATCAAAAAACAACGTATTACCCACTTTATTAGACGAACCCTTGATTACCCTGCCTGATCCTAATTCTCATGCTATGTCAATTAGAGCCACGGCCTTAGTGTTTGCCGACCCTTCATCGAGCCAATTGCTTGATTATATTCAACGTATTGCCCCCAGTGAAGCTACAGTCTTAATCATCGGTGAAACAGGGACGGGCAAAGAATTAGTAGCGCGTAAAGTACATCGGCTCAGCCAACGCCAAAACGGTCCTTTTATTGCGGTCAATTGCGGCGCGTTTTCAGAATCTTTAATTGAAAGTGAATTATTTGGTCATGAACGTGGCGCGTTTACAGGCGCGTTAGCAGCGCGTAACGGTTGGTTTGAAGCGGCAAACGGCGGTACATTATTTTTAGATGAAATTGGCGATTTGCCTCTGTCAGCGCAAGTAAAAATTTTGCGGGTTTTGCAAGAACGTGAAGTGGTGCGTTTAGGTTCGCGTCAAGCGATTCCTATTGATGTAAGATTGGTAGCGGCAACCAATATTGATTTAGCCGCCGCTGTGCAAGCGGGACGTTTTCGAGAAGATTTATATTATCGTTTAAATGTTGCCAATATTATGGTGCGTCCTTTGCGTGAACGAGCGGGCGATATATTACCGTTAGCTCAGCATTTTTTAGAGCGTTATAGTAATCGTTTAAAATTAGAATATATTGAATTAAGTGGCGATGCCAAGCAAGCCTTATTACAGTATTCATGGCCCGGTAATATTCGTGAATTAGAAAATATTATTCACCATGCTTTATTGGTGTGTCGTACTAATAAAGTAACGGCTCTTGATTTACATTTAAATCCAGATTTTGGTTTATCGCGTATCAATCGCGAAAACATTACCAGCGTAAATAGTTTTGAAAAAGAAAATAATCCTGTTAAAGCCATTGCTAAACCTAGTTTGGAATATTTAGAAAATGCTTTAGCTCAACTCTATGAACAACCTAGTGCGCAGTTATTTGAATTATTAGAAGAAACAATTATTCGCACTGCTTATAATTTTTGTGAACATAATCAAGTACAGACAGGGCGTTTATTGGGGATTAGTCGCAATATTTTGCGGCATCGTTTAAAACGTTATGGACTGTTATTGTCTTGATGAATTTTTTGATTGTTATCACTGCTTAGCTTGGTATTATATTGTCTGAGTCAGGATTTATAAGATTAGAAGACAAGTAGGCTATTTAAGAAGCCTATCTTGAAATATTTTAATCTTGATTCTGATAATGAGACTAAGTTGTTACTTATTGTTTATAGATTTAGGAATGCAAAATCACGATGTTGCACTCCTAAGTTTTAATTGTAAAACTTCAATTTTAGTCTATTGCGTTTGCAGATTACTTAATGAAGATTGTATTTTGCCAATTCGGAAATTATGCTGTATCGTTTGGTTTTAATTTTTTGTGATTTAATGGGAGTGATATACTCTTTTAGAGTATTCACAAAATACAATCTATAAACTCTTTAATTTATCTACAAAGTATTTAGCACTAGGACAATTAGGATGTTCAGCCGCACGACTAATACTAAAATTATTTTTATGAATAAAAGTTCTAGCAAAAGTCACCTTACAACCTAATCCTCGATTATATTTTTCTTGAGAGATAGTTCGTAATCTATCCCAAGGCATTTCGTGAGTTAATTCTAATTCTGGATTAGGTTCAAAAAAATCACTACATTTTGTCCAATTACGCATGGCTTGCGTATCTGCTAAAAACCATGATTCTATTGCCTTACGCGCAATAACGACTAAATCTATATTTTCAGTACCAATAATTTCTTTGCGTTTAGTAATACAAGGCGCACATTTTTCTGGGTCTAAATCAGCTAATACAACAATTCTATCGGGCTTAAGTTTTTTTAAAATATCGACATATTCTTTTATTTTCCGAGAACACATTTTCCCATTGCCACCCACTTCAATAGTTTTAATGACTTTCAAATTAAAATCTTGTTGTAACCAATCTTGAAAAGATTGGCTTTCTACCAACTTTTTATCTGATGCACCTTCGACAATAAATCCTACTGTTACCATGGCAAACCACCATCTAAAAAATTAGCCAACCATGCTTTATCTAAACCCAATGGCGCAAAATCCTCATCGGTTAAACCTTGTTTTATTGCGGGTGTGCATTGCGTTCTACCGTCCTTTTTATCAACTAACCATAATTCTTTTAATTGCAATGCTCTGACAACAGCTTCACTATGGGTTGTCATCCAAATACTCGCACCTAAACAACTGCGTTCACGAATAAAACCAATTAATTCTTGAATCGCTTTAGGATGCAAACCCCGTTCGGGTTCTTCAATTAAAATTAAACTATGTTTAGGCGCATCTAATATAGCTACTAATAAACTGAGTGCGTAAATAGTCCCATCTGAAACCATGTGTGCAGGAAATTGCCGTTTTGTACCCACTTCTTTAAATAAAATAGCAGTCTTACTATCGAGTTTTTGACGTTCAGTATTAATCTCCCCAATACTGGGAACGATAGTTTCCATCCATTGCAAAATAATATCAGCTAATTCTGTATTTTTTTCAATTCGTCCCAATACGCTTGCTAAATTATCACCTTTACTACTTAATGTAATAGGGTCTTGGTCTGAGCTGTCGGGTTCTTTTGAACTAATTGGGTCAATTCGATAGAGTCTAATATTTCGTAATAATTGACCAAAGGGATTATTAAATAAAAACATTAAAGCAGAATAATCGGTTGGAAAATCTTTTATTAACCTTTCTTTATCATCATCAAACCCCATTATTTTAGGAGGTTCACCTGCTTTTCGTTTTAAAATAACTTTACCCTCTACATGAATTTCCTCAGCAATTCGGGGTGTGCTGTCAAGGTTATAAATACTTAACGTATACTTAATGCGAACAGTTTCTTTACTGCCTTCTTCAAAATTTAAAGTAACATCAACATCAAAATCAAATCGCCGCGCTGAATCTTTACGACGTTTATAAGAATGTAAATGTTCATAACCTCCATATTTTCTTAGTGCCTCATTAATACCGTTACGAATAAAAATACTAACAAAATTTAAAGCATCAAAAAAATTACTTTTGCCACTACCATTAGCACCTGCAAATATTGAAAATGCCTGAATATCACGCAAAATCAAACTATCTATGCTTTTAAAGTTGGTGATTTTTAAATAATGAATAATAAAAGGGTTCATATAACGTTATCCAGTTAATAAACGTTCCCACGTTTTAACGTGGGAACAATAATGCGAGAATATAAATAAACTACAACGCTTCAATCTTCACATATTGCGCTTGCAAATTACTCAATGACGATTGTAATTCTGCCAATTTAGTGCGTTCTTTTTCTAATACGGCGGCGGGGGCTTTATCCACAAACGCGGGATTATTTAATTTACCTTCAATGCGCGGTAAATCGGCTTGCAAACGTTGAATCTCTTTTGCAAGTCTGGCTAATTCAGCGGTTTTATCAATTAATCCCGCCATAGGAATTAATAGTTTTAATTCACCCACCAAAGCAATTGCCGACTCAGGTTCTTTTTGAGCTTCATTAAGCCAAGAGATGCTTTCTAAACGTGCCAGTTTTTGCAAATAAACACTGTGTTTATTAACACAATGTTTATCGTGTTCACTGCCGTTTTGTAATAACACAGGCAACGATTTTGACGGCGCGATATTCATTTCACCGCGAATATTTCTAATGCCGACAATAAAGGTTTTAATCCACTCCACTTCATTAATCGCTTGGTTATCAATTAAATTAGTATTACTGATTGGATAGGCTTGCAACATAATCGTTTTTTCGTGGGGGCGATTTAAATCGCCCTTACAATCTAATAATGGCGCGACTCGTTGCCAGATTTCTTCAGTAATAAAAGGAATAATCGGATGCGCTAACCGTAATACGGTTTCTAATACCGTTAATAGCGTATGACGGGTGGCGCGTTGTAAATCCACGTTATCAGATTGCAAAGCGATTTTTGCTAATTCTAAATACCAATCGCAGTATTCATTCCAGACAAATTCATAAATACTTTGCGCGGCTAAATCAAAACGGTAGTTATCAATAGCGTGGCTGGTTGTTGTAATGGTTTGATTTAAACGCGCCAGTATCCATTTATCAACGGTGGGTAATGCAAAATCGTGATTTTGCACTCCAATTTCAAATTCTTCGGTATTCATTAAGACATACCGCGCCGCATTCCATAATTTATTGCAAAAATTACGATAACCCTCAGTTCGCGCTAAATCAAAACGAATATCGCGCCCAGTTGATGCTAAGGAAGCAAAAGTAAAACGCAACGCATCTGTGCCATAAGAGGCAATACCGTCAGGGAATTGTTTGCGCGTGGCTTGTTCAATTTTTTGGGCGAGATGCGGTTGCATCATGCCTGAGGTGCGTTTATTGACGAGCGCGTCTAAGTCGATGCCGTCAATAATGTCGATAGGGTCTAAGACGTTGCCTTTTGATTTGGACATTTTCTGCCCTTCCGCGTCCCGCACTAAGCCGTGGATATAGACTTCTTTAAACGGTACTGCGCCTTGAAATTTCAAGCCCATCATAATCATACGCGCCACCCAGAAGAAAATGATGTCAAAACCTGTGACTAACACGCTGGTGGGATAATGTTTGGCTAAAGCTTCGGTGTTTTCAGGCCAGCCTAAGGTTGAGAACGGCCATAACGCCGATGAAAACCAAGTATCTAAAACGTCTTCGTCTTGGCTTAAGGGATAGTCAGCGGGTAAGTTGTGTTGCTCACGAATCGCTTGTTCACAGCGTCCCACATAGATATTGCCTTTGTCGTCATACCACGCAGGGATTCGATGTCCCCACCAAATTTGCCGCGAGATGCACCAGTCTTGAATGTTACGCATCCATTCAAAATAAGTGTTTTTCCAGTTATCAGGCACAAAACGAATCGTGCCATCTTCAACGGCTTTAATGGCAGGTTCTGCTAAAGGCGCGACTTTGACATACCATTGGTCAGTTAATAACGGCTCGATGATGCTGTTAGTTCTATCACCGCGTGGCACCATGAGTTTATGGTCGGCGATTTTTTCTAATAAACCCGCCGCATCTAAATCGGCAACAATTTGTTTTCTGGCTTCAAATCTATCTAAGCTACGATACTTTTCGGGGATTAGCGCGTCATCAATAATGCTAGCATCAACAGTTAACACATTAATCAAACCACCGTGCGGTAAGTCTTGAATCACTGAGCTATTGCGGTGACGCGTCCACACGCCATAGTCATTAAAATCATGTGCGGGGGTGATTTTGACGCAACCTGTCCCAAAGGCAGGGTCAACATAGTCATCGGCAATAATGGGAATACGCCGACCTGTGAGCGGCAATTCCACAAATTCACCCAACAAATGTTTATAACGCTCATCATTGGGGTGAATCGCCACCGCCGCGTCACCGAGCAGGGTTTCAGGGCGAGTGGTTGCCACGCGCATAAAGCCTTGTCCGTTAGACAGTGGATAGCGCATGTACCACATGAAACCGTTTTCTTCTTCGGATAACACTTCCAAATCTGACACCGCAGTATGTAGCACCGCGTCCCAATTCACTAAGCGTTTGCCGCGATAAATAAGTCCTTCTTCATAGAGGCGGATAAACACTTCTTGCACCGCCTCAGACATGCCTTCGTCCATAGTAAAACGTTCGTTTTGCCAATCTAAACCCGCGCCCATGCGGCGTAACTGGCGCGTAATCGTGCCGCCTGATTCTTCTTTCCATTGCCAGACTTTTTCAATAAACGCCTCTCTGCCGTAGTCATGGCGGGTTTTACCTTCCGCTTGGCATAAGCGTTCAACCACCATTTGCGTGGCGATACCTGCGTGGTCTGTGCCTGCTTGCCACAAAGTATTTTTGCCTTTCATGCGTTGATAGCGGGTCAGCGCGTCCATGATGGTGTCTTGAAAGGCGTGTCCCATGTGCAGACTGCCTGTGACGTTGGGCGGCGGAATCATGATGCAATAAGACTCGCCTTCGCCTTGTGGGGTGAAATAGCCTTGTTGCTCCCAAGTGTTGTACCAGCGTTGCTCTATGTCGTGTGGGGCGTAGATTTTTTCCATTAATTAAACTCTCGTGTGGCAAAACTTTCATTTAAGCTGAGACAAGGTGTAATGGTCAAGTTTAATTATAATTATGTTACACTTTGCTCTTAAATAGTTATTACACTAAATTACAATCTACAATAAAGAACTAGCGAGTTTTATTAAATAATATGAAAACAATAGCAACTGAAACATTAAGACAGGGATTAAAATTGGTTGATATAGTTGAATCAAGTAATTGCTTGCGTTTTATTACTGAAGCTGATGACATAAAAAATATAATCAACAATCCTTCAGAATGGTTTGCCTTAGAACAAGCTAGAAAATTCAAAGCAACGGCTATTTATTTTAAACGTTTCAATGATGGTAGAACCTCAATACCTCAAATTTACATTTATGATTATACTCAAACAGAGTATTTAGAAACTGAATTTAAAGCTGTGCAAAAAAATATTTGGAACGCGGGGATTGCGCCATTAATTTATGTATTTACTAAAACAGAAATTAAAATTATTGATGCGACTAAACAACCAGCAATTGATAACTCAGAACTTAACTATTTAGAGAATATATTGCTCACAGCTACCCAAGTTCAGCAAAAACTAAAATTATATTCTGCTACATTATTTGATAACGGTAGCTTTTGGGATAAAGCAGAAAATAAAGATAAATTTGAATTTAAAAATTTTGCCTATCAAAACTTAAAGAAATCTCTTGTAGAACTTAAAAAGAGTTTTGTTAAAAAAGCAGTGAATCTTAATTTAAATGAGCAAATAGCACAGCGTCTTTTTTTGCAAAGTATTTTAATTAAATATTTAGAAGAAAGAAAAGATGAACAAGGTCAAAGTGTGTTTCCTTCTAAATATTTTGAAAAATATGAGGGCGCAACAAATTTTTGTGAGGTATTAAAAAATGGTAAGGCACTGGAATTATTCGATGAGTTGCATCAACATCAATTCAACGGCGAAATTTTCCATTGGTTTGATGAAAAAGACAGGAAGCTTATTCGTAAAGCTAATTTATCAGAGTTAGCTGTTTTTTTATATGCTAATGAAAAAAATAGACAATCGCAAATTTGGCGACTTTATTCCTTTGAGTATATTCCTATAGAATTTATTAGTAGTATTTATGATGAATTTATCGGCGATAATAAAAGCGGCGTTGTTTATACGCCACTGCATTTAGCAAAATTTTTAATTGATGAGGCTATGCCTATTAACAATCCTAAAACAGATTTTAAAGTTATCGACCCCGCTTGTGGTTCTGGAATATTTTTGGTTTTAGCTTATAAACGCTTAATTGAATGGTGGCGTATTGCTCATGGAAAAAAACCCGATGTATGTACTTTAAAAAAGATATTGGCTGAAAATATAGCGGGTATCGATATTTCTAGTGAAGCGATTCAATTATCTATTTTTAGTTTAAGCCTTGCATTATGTGATATGTTGTCACCAACAGAAATTTGGTTTGAATTAAAATTTGATAATTTAGCAGAAAAGAATATTCAATGTGCCGATTTTTTTGCGTGTATAGATAAGTTACACGCTAAATTTGATTTAGTCATTGGTAATCCACCTTTTAAGGGAAACATATCAGTTGAGATAAATCAGACAATCAAGAAAAAACGCAAAGAAGACAGCAATGCTCATATTCCACAAGGGCAACTAGCTTTATTATTTGCTACAGAAGCCATTAATATTCTCAAATTTAATGGATTATTATGTATGCTTATGCCTGCTGGTTCTTTGCTTTATAACGAAACCTCTTTAGCATATAAAAAATACTTCTCACAGTATAATGTTTTTCAATTATTAGATTTTACTCCATTACAATCAATATTATTTGATAACAAAGTTAAGGTAGCTGTTGCAGCGATTTTTTTAGAAAAAACATCTCCAGATGATAAAGATATACTGCATTTGATCGTAAAAAGAACCAAAGTCGCTAAAGAACATATTTATTTTGAAATTGATGAATATGATTTTCATTTTGTTAGTAAACACCTTGCTATTAATGAACCCCTTATATGGAAAATAAATCTATTTGGCGGTGGTCGTTTATATTATCTTATACAAAAATTAAAAAATTTACGTACTTTTGGCGATTTTCTTAAGGGGAAAAATAAAGATGGCTGGTATTTTTGCGAAGGTTATAAAGTTGGTCACAGTAATGACCAAAGTGAAGAATATTTAATAGAAAAAAAATTTAAGAAGGCGGATTATATAACTGGATATAATCATTTACCTGTAGATGCTTTTAATGAGAATGGTATAGATAAAGAACGAATAAAAAAAATAGATGATATATTTTATTTTGAAAGACCAAGAAATAAAAATAAGCCTATTTACGAAGCTCCTCACATTTTGATAAAAGAGCTAATTGTTAATTCAATTATTCCAGTTGTCTTTGTAGATTATTATCTAACATTTACAGACAGAATAATTGGAATTCATGCGCCTTTAGAAGAAAAGAATGAATTAGTTAAAATAAAGGATATTTTTTTAAGAAAAAATAAAGATTATATCTTTTATTTATCTTGCCGAGGCTCTGTTGGGATAAATTGGTCTAATTCTGTTATTTCACAAATTGACATTATGAATCTACCTTATCCTGAAGATGATTCAGAATTAGAATTACTTGTTTCAGAAAAAATTATTAGAGATGATGTGCTTAATTATTTGATTGAATTTTCATCTTTTGGTGAGAATGCAAAAGTGATGCAACAGACAATTATCGAAAACTTATATCAGTTTTCTAATATATTTTGCGATGTCTTAAACTCTGTTTATGCAGAAAATGACACTATTTTTCAACTAACACAAATTATTAAAACCAATTCATTTTTGTGTTGTAAATTTGTTTATCAACAAGCAGATAATCTATCTATAATGGTAGAAAATTCACCCGAATTAGAACGTCAAATTAGAGAGTTAATTGAGCATCAAACAGGCGATGCCACTATTTATAATAGAATAATAAGAATCTATGGTAATAATACAATTTATCTAATAAAGCCCGATATATTACGTTATTGGTTAGGTTCAATTGCGCTTTGGGATGCTGATAAAACATTAGCTGATTTAATTGATGGAGGTTATTAATATGGCAATGGCTAGAACAATAAAATCAACTTCTATGGAAACAAAGGATAAATTTACATTATCATCGTATCGGTCAATTGATTGCATTATTTTGTTTTTAGAAAATAATTTGCCAGAATTCGCTTCAATAAATATTAATTCAACCTTGGGTGAAGAAGATTTAAATCAACAATTGCATATTTTTTTACAAGGAAAAAATTCTACACAACAACTAAAAGAAGAGATGCAGTTTATTTTTGTACAAAGTTATAAAGAGGAAAAAAGCCTAAGAAAAGTAGATATTGGTGTTGTTATAAATGCTCAGTTAAAATCACAAAGCAAGGCATTTTTTACAATTGAATGTAAACGCTTACCAACGCCTTGTAAGGCTAGAAAAAAAGAATATGTCTGTGGTAATTTAGGTGCAATGGAGCGATTTAAAAGAGAACATCACGGTAGAGGCTTGTCACATAGTGCAATAATTGCTTATGTAGAAAAAGAAATATTTAATTATTGGTTTAATGAAATCAATAATTGGATACAAGAGTTATGTGATGATAACTCTGATAATTCTATTAGATGGGATACAAACGATTTACTAATAGAACAATATCAAAAAGACATAATAGCAAAATATCAATCAAAAAATAAACGTAAAGAAGATGCTATAAGGCTAATTCATTTATGGATAAAAATGCACTAACTATTCTATATTGCTCGTTGCGTTTTTATCACTTATTTTTAATAAAGCTTGGGTTTTTAAAAATTACTGAAACAATGGAAGCGAATCCTATTTAATTGATTGCATATAATCAATTAAAGTTATTACCAATAGCACAATTAAAACCCTAACGAATACTATTCTGATAAGCCCATTGTATAATATCTTTTTGCTTGGCTATATCAGTGCATAAATACTCTGGATTAGGCATAATCGCCACCCGTCCTAAATCTAATCTATCCGCATCCCAACAAGTTAAAATGGTTTGATTATAACCTGTGGTTAATCCATGCGTATGCAAACAACACGCTACTTATAAATCAATTAATTCATCACTGTTTAATAACTTAAATTTAGTATTAATCTCCGCTACAAATACCGCAGATCTATTACCATGTTCAAAATCACACCCATCATTTAAACGACAAGAATCATGCAAAAAAGCAAATAACCCGACAATTTTTTTATTCGCGCCAGTGGTATTGGCTAATTTTAATCCGATATTGCGCACTCTTGCCCAATGACTCGCACCATGAATACCATCCCAGTGCAATTGATATTGATTTTTTATTGCATCAATTAGTGCTTTATTGATTAGTTCATTTGACATAATAGTAAAGTATTTTCAGAAATTAATTAACTAAAGTTACCGCGATACTGCCTACACCTGCCTGTAAATCCGTGAAGAAAATTATTTCTAAGCAAAGGGATTATTAATGGCGTTATTTCTATATAAAAGATTAAAACCCCCGCCTTTCAGTCGAGTGGTTTTATCTCCACTTTTTTAATTTTAGGAAAAGAAGCTGAAGTACAGATGCAGAAGTCATAGCGTATTCAAAATAGAATACCATTTTATCTGGGTGAAAAAATATCACTATCACACCTTTATTTTTAATAATTGACTAACCCATAATCCGCCTATCGCCATTAATCCCAAACCTGCCATCATTAGTTTTATACCTAAAGGATTGGTGAATAATTGATTAACATAATCGGGGTTACTGATTTCTAATAAAACAAATAATCCCACAGGCATTAATGCTTTCTAAGCTACCTATGCGGTAGTGAACATAGCGATTAAGGGGTAATAGTGGCGGTTAAATTTCTAAGCTACCTATGCGGTAGTGAACATTAGGATTATTTGAACGACAATACTTAGATTTTTCTAAGCTACCTATGCGGTAGTGAACGGATTATTAGATTTATTCGATGAGCCACTTGTTTTCTAAGCTACCTATGCGGTAGTGAACAGTCCTTAACATTATGTTGGACTGGGTTGTAATTTCTAAGCTACCTATGCGGTAGTGAACTCATTAAAAATGAAGGTACAACTCGCTTGACATTTCTAAGCTACCTATGCGGTAGTGAACTGATTTATGTCTTGAACACGATGATTTAGTCGTTTCTAAGCTACCTATGCGGTAGTGAACCTTTTAGAGAAGTCTACGTACTTGCGACTACATTTCTAAGCTACCTATGCGGTAGTGAACTAGGCGTGATTGGTTCTGCTTTTCTAAGCTACCTATGCGGTAGTGAACTAGGCGTGATTGGTTCTGCTTTTCTAAGCTACCTATGCGGTAGTGAACAAATCAGCAGATTGCGGCTGGATTCCCGCGTTTTTCTAAGCTACCTATGCGGTAGTGAACACAGCCACAGAATCATCACTCACACCCACAGCTTTCTAAGCTACCTATGCGGTAGTGAACTTACATGCGGACGGCGGATTTATGTCCCTCGCGTTTCTAAGCTACCTATGCGGTAGTGAACTTCAATTCAGTTTTGAATTGAATTATTATTAATTTCTAAGCTACCTATGCGGTAGTGAACTGAATTTTGTTAGTAGCCGTTTCGTCAAAAACTTTCTAAGCTACCTATGCGGTAGTGAACGATTAAAAATAATATCGGATTTAAAGGAATCTATTTCTAAGCTACCTATGCGGTAGTGAACCAAAATCCGTCATTAGTAATAATGGTATCGGTTTTCTAAGCTACCTATGCGGTAGTGAACGATAACAGCCGAGCCGATTGCCGCGCCTTGGTTTTCTAAGCTACCTATGCGGTAGTGAACAAACTGCTATAAAAAACGTATTTAAACATACGCAATTATTAATTCGCTCTCTGTTGATAAGCGATGAGGCTTGCAACTAGAGTCCTGATTGAGCAGTTTCAATCGGTGGCATTCAGTCCGCTTTAGCAAG
>JBAQSX010000098.1:0-35965 GCA_049296695.1 Methylococcaceae bacterium
CAATGATACAGCTTCATCATTACACGCGGATAGGTTTTTTAGCTTTGCTATTAACTAATCAAACAGTCTTGGCTAATAATATGTATAAATGGGTGGACGAGAAAGGTAATACCTTTTTTGCCGATCAAGTGCCGCCTGAAAAGTCAGGTTATGAGCGCGAATTATTAAATAAAGGCGGTCGAGTGGTTGAAGTGATTGAAAAAGAAAAAACCAAAGAGCAATTAGAATTAGAAAATCGACTCACGCAATTGCGTAAAGAACAAGCAAAAATTATTGCCAGTCAAAAAGCACGCGATAACGCTTTATTAAATACCTTTCATTCTAAAGAAGATATGGAATTGGCATTTAATGTAAAAATACAAACCATGAATTCACAAAGAAAAGTATTAGAAACGCAATTAGATCATTTAAGTGGGCAGTTGCAACAACAACAAGCGCAAGCGGCTGAAATGGAACGTAACGCCCAGCCTGTATCAGAAAAATTGCTTAAAGATATGGCAACCACACAGCAACAAATTAAACAAAGTATTGATGCTATAACCGCTAGTGATGAAAAGAAAAAACAAGCCACTGATGAATTTCATGCCGATTTAGATCGTTTTTTATTTTTAATGCAAAAAAGCACTAATAGTCCATCAGAATCTAAAGTGGCGAGTATTAAAGAGGCTAATGAATTAGGTTTGTTCTTTTGTGAAAATGATAAACAATGTAATAAAGTTTGGGAAATCGCACGAAACTTTATTAATCAATACTCCACTACACCCGCCGATATTTATAATGATAAACTCATTATGAATCGAGCACCTGCAACCGATAGTGATTTGAGTTTATCATTATCAAAAATTGCTATTGATGATGATAATTATGAATTATTTTTAGATATTCGCTGCCGCGATTCGGTAAGCGGCAGAGAATTATGTGCCAGTGAAAAAGCGCAAAGCATACGCGCCGCCTTTCGACCCTATATTAATGACGCATTAACGCGCGCGGCTACCCAATAATAAAGTACCCACACCTTGATCGGTAAATAATTCTAATAATACCGCGTGTTCAACTCTGCCATCAATAATATGTACGCTATTAACGCCTGCTTTTAATGGTTCAGCAGCGCAACGGGTTTTAGGAATCATACCACCTGAAATAGTACCATCGGTAATGAGCGATTCAATATCATGAATAGACAATCCTGTTAATAACTGCCCTTGTTTATCTAAAATACCCGCTGTATTGGTTAATAAAATTAATTTTTCGGCTTTTAATACTTCGGCAATTTTACCTGCAACTAAATCAGCATTGATATTATAAGAGCGTCCATCTTCACCCACACCAATGGGGGCAATCACGGGAATGAAATTACTATGGCAAAGCATATCGACTACTGAAGGATCAATACTACTAACTTCACCCACATAACCTAAATCAATAATTTCGGAAGCTTCACTGTCAATTGGTATATCACGCGTTAATTTACGCGCTCGAATAAAATCCCCGTCTTTACCTGTTAATCCCACCGCTTTACCGCCGTGTTGATTAATTAAATTGACAATTTCTTTATTAACCAAGCCGCCTAAAACCATTTCAACTACGTCCATAGTTTCGCTATCGGTGACGCGCATACCATCAACAAAATCACTGGTTTTACCTAATTTAGTCAGTAATTGACCAATTTGTGGCCCACCACCGTGTACCACAATAGGATTAATACCCACTAATTTCATTAAAACAATATCTCTAGCAAAACTGTGTTTTAATTTTTCATCAATCATGGCGTTACCGCCGAATTTAACCACTACGGTTTTGTCTTTGAAACGCTGAATATAAGGCAAAGCTTCAATTAAAACATCGGCAATTTGATGTGCGGTTCTTTTGTGCATGAGTATTGATTCCTTCTGAGATTAACGCATGATTAGTTTTGTGATGGGGCAATTTTATAATGAAATGTTTTCATCATTAAAAAAGTCAGTTTCATCGAGAGTTTCAAAATCATCAGTATTGAAGACCACTTGATCTTGACGATGATGATCTAAAATACGTTTAAATTGTAATAAATCAAAAATAACGCCGCTCATTTCTTTTAAGTGAACAGGATAACTACCTTGGGGTTTCTTTTTCAAAATATCTTTACAGGCTTGTAGAATACTTTCTAAATCGCGTTTTAATAAATCTGATAAGCGGCGTTGCGCAATTAAAAAAGAAACTAAGGTAATTAATAGCGGGAAGGTGGTTATTGCAATAATAACACTCAATTGACTAAAATCAGGGTTAGCATCATGATAATAATATAATTCCCAATTGCCATTAACGACTTTAGTTTGTACAACTTCGCCGTGTTCAAGTAATCTTTTATTACCCGCACTTACTAATAAGCGTTTATCTTGTTTTAATTCAATATAACCATTTTGTACGGCGGCAATACGCAAACTTTTACCAATAAAATTATAATTCATGCTCAGTAAAATAACCCCGACTACTTGTTTATCTTGTTTGATTTGTCGTGTAATGGCTAAATTAGTGGAGTTTTCATCACCATGTATTTCGGGTAATTGATTGCTATTAAAAGTTTCACGCACTAAATTTAAATCTGCAAAACTCATGGTTGAATTATTATCGCTACTCACGGTGCTAAATGCTTTGGGTAATAAGCTTATTTTTAGCGCGTCAGGAAAATGGTTTTGCAAAGCGGTTGCAGTTGTTGCCAATACGTTAGGGTCTGCATTATTGACTGCGGCAATCACTTCGGGGGAAGTTGCCATTTTGTCTAACATTTTATTGAGCAAATCGAGTTGCGCTGATAGGGTTAGGGTAAACGTTTCTGCCGCAGCTGTTGCTGATTGGCGTTTTGCATTTACTATCCATGTCTCAGAGAGGCTATAAACCCCTGCACCTGCAATGATGATCATTAAAGCAGTCACTACTGCCAATTGAGAAAATAGTCGTACCACGTTAATGCCCTCGAAAAAAGCTTTTTATTAAAGGTGACCTGTATGTCCAAAGCCACCACTGTTACGCGCACTTTGCTCAAAGTCATCGACTTTGACAAACTGCACTTGCATCACAGGTACAAAGACCATTTGCGCAATGCGATCGCCCACGTTAATGGTAAAGGCGGTATCGCCGCGATTCCAACAAGAGACTAACACTTGTCCTTGGTAATCAGAATCGATTAAACCCACTAAATTACCCAAAACAATGCCGTGTTTATGTCCAAGCCCAGAGCGCGGCAATAATACCGCCGCTAAGTGTGGGTTTTCAATGTAAATAGCCAATCCTGTTGGAATTAATAAAGTTTCATTGGGATTGAGAACCACGCTTTCAGCTAAACAAGCGCGTAAATCTAAACCCGCAGAGCCTGTGGTGGCATAGTCGGGTAAAGGAATGGTATCGCCTAAACGGCTATCGAGAATTTTCAGTTGTATGTTTTGCATGAAATTGTTGGGCAATTAAAGAAATAAGTTGTTTGGCAAGCTCAGTTTTGCTGGTCATTGCTAAGGTTTGTTGTCCATTGTGCCAGAAGACTTGTAGCGCGTTCTGCTCGCTATCAAAGCCACCTTGAGCTTGTCCGACCCAATTAGCGGCAATCATGTCGAGTTTTTTTCGCGCCAGTTTATCAAGCGCGTAAGTTTCAAGTTGCTCGGTTTCTGCGGCAAAACCGACGGTAAAGACAGTATCAAGTTGGGCGACAGCCGCCAAAATATCGGCAGTTTTTTCTAATACTAAGGTGAGTTGCTCACTGTGTTTTTTGATTTTTTCAGCCTGCATCAAGGGACGATAATCAGCCACTGCCGCAGAACCAATATAAATGTGTTGCTCAGGTGCGTTATCTACTACTGCGGAGTACATTTCAGCGGCGGTATTGACCTTTAATAAGCGTACCTCATTAGGCGCGGTTAAATTCACTGGACCTGTGACTAAAGTCACCTCAGCTCCCGCATCCAGTGCGGCTTGTGCCAAAGCATAGCCCATTTTTCCTGAACTACGATTCGTTAAGTAACGTACAGGGTCTAAAGGTTCACGCGTAGGACCTGCACTAATTAAGACCTTTAAGCCTTGTAGGCAAGCCGTAGGTTTTGCTGGCTCAAAAGCAGTAAGTAAGGTTTGGCAAATACTACTCGGCTCTGCCATCCGCCCTAAACCCACCTCACCACACGCCTGCTCACCCGCTTGAGGTTCAATAATGTGTACGCCGTGCGTACCCAGTTTTTGTAGATTTTCTTGAGTTACGGCTTTATGCCACATGGCTTGATTCATAGCAGGGGCGATATACACAGGGCAGCTAGCGGCTAAATATAACGTAGATAATAAATCATCAGCCAAACCATGAGCGCATTTAGCAATAATATTAGCAGTGGCTGGCGCGATAATAATCAGTTCTGCCCAACGTGCTAACTCAATATGTCCCATCGCATTTTCAGCTTCACTGTTTAATAGTTCGCTGTGAACGGGATGACCTGATAAGGCTTGAAAAGTTAATGGACTGATAAACTGCATGGCGGCTTGAGTCATTACCACGCGAACGGTGGCATTTTGTTTACGCAACAGTCTGACCAACTCAGCACATTTATAAGCGGCAATACCCCCGCAAACACCTAATAAAATATTCATCTTTTGTAAATCAAGGGTTTTATAGCACAGCCAGTGCCATGTAAAGCCGATATTATGGCAAGGTTAATCAAATTGTTCTATGTTAAATATTTGTAGAGGAATGAAATTATGTCTATTAAAAACTGGGCAAGCGAAGACAGACCTAGAGAAAAATTATTACAACGCGGCTCTGCGGCATTAACCGATGCCGAACTATTAGCTATTTTTCTACGCACAGGTACACAGGGAAAATCCGCAGTCGATTTAGCGCGGGAATTATTAGCTGATTTTGGTTCGTTAAAAGCTTTGTTACAAGCCGATCAGCAACGTTTTTGTAGTGCCAAAGGCTTAGGTGACGCTAAATACACCCAATTACAAGCGGTCTTAGAAATGGCAAAACGCCATTTTAATGAAATACTACAACGCGGTGATGTCTTAAGTAGCCCTGAAATTACGCGTATCTATCTCAGTACCCAATTACGCGGTTACGGTCACGAAGTCTTTGCTTGTTTGTTTTTAGATAGTCAAAACCGCGTGATTCAATTTGATGAATTATTTACAGGTTCACTCACAGGCGCGAGTATTTATCCGCGTGAAGTTGCCAAACGTGCTTTGCAACATAACGCCGCTGCGGTTATTTTTGCCCATAATCATCCCTCTGGTGTAGTTGAACCTAGCTTAGCCGATAAGCAAATCACCGCTAAACTCAAACAAGCCTTAAGCTTATTTGATATTGCGGTGTTAGATCATTTTATTATTGGTGACGGTTTGCCTTATTCCTTTGCAGAACACGGTTTATTGTAATACCAGCAATTTAGGCGCGAATCGCTAATCCTTGTTGGAAACATGATTTTTTTAGCAGTCGATGTTAGAATTCACGCCACGTTTGAATCCAGTTAGTGGCTATATGTCTGTAGACTCTCAAAAAATACTCGAATTTAAAAGCAGCAATTTCTCAGTACCCGTGCTGGTTTTATTCACCGCTGAGTTGACACTAATCGAGCAAGAACTGTTAAAAAAAGTCCAGTTAGCCCCTGATTTTTTCAAAGATTCCCCTGTCGTTTTTGACCTACAAAAACTCAATGAGCAAGGGCTAGACATCAATATAGCAGAGTTTATTACGCTACTGCGCCAATGCACTTTTCTACCCGTAGGCATACGCGGTGGCAACGAGGCGCAAAATAAACAAGCCATCAGTGCTTTTGTTCCTGTGTACTCAGCTAATAATAGCTTAACTGAGCTAGCTAAAACTGCTATTAATCTGCCTAATAAAACAGAAATTATTACCAGCACTTTGATTACCCAGCCTGTGCGTTCAGGGCAACGCATTTATGCCCAAGGTGATTTAATTGTTTTAGCCCAAGTGAGTGCTGGCGCGGAAATTTTAGCTGAAGGTAATATTCATATTTACGGCGCGTTGCGTGGCAGAGCCTTAGCAGGTGTGCAAGGTAATAATCAGGCGCGTATTTTCTGTCTTAATTTGCAAGCTGAATTAATATCCATTGCAGGTAATTACAAACTTAGTGATGATTTGCAAAAAACGGCAGTTAATCAACCCGTACAAATTTATCTACAAGATTACGCTTTAATTATTAAAGAATTTATTTAACAGTACCCCACAGTGGAGAAACGTTTGTGGCAAGAATTATCGTTGTAACATCAGGTAAAGGTGGCGTTGGCAAAACCACCACCAGTGCAGCTGTTGCTATGGGATTAGCAAAAAGAGGACATAAAACCGTCGTGATTGATTTTGATGTCGGTTTGCGTAATTTAGATTTAATTATGGGTTGTGAGCGGCGCGTGGTTTATGATTTTATTAATGTCATCAATGGCGAAGCTAATTTAAATCAAGCTTTAATTAAAGATAAAAATTGCGAACAACTTTATATATTACCCGCCTCACAAACGCGTGATAAAGATGCTTTAACGCAAGAAGGCGTGGGCAATATCTTAGAAGAATTAGCCAAAGATTTTGCTTATATTATTTGTGATTCGCCTGCGGGTATTGAAAAAGGTGCGCATTTGGCCATGTATTTTGCTGACGATGCTTTTGTGGTGACCAATCCTGAAGTTGCCTCCGTGCGCGATTCAGACAGAATGTTGGGATTATTAGCGAGTAAATCGCGCAGAGCCGAACAAAACCAAGAACCCATTAAAGAATATTTATTATTGGCACGTTATTCGCCTGATAGAGTTAAATTAGGTGATATGCTGAGCGTCAATGATGTACAAGATATATTATCGCTCACTTTATTGGGCGTAATTCCCGAATCAAAATCGGTATTAACCGCTTCTAATTCAGGCGTTCCTGTGATATTAGATGAAAAAAGCGATGCTGGGCAAGCTTACGCTGATATTGTTGCTCGTTATTTAGGTGAGGATAAGCCGCATCGTTTTATCGATGAGAAGAAAGGATTATTTGGAAAATTATTCGGGAGTAAATAATGAATTTACTGGATTATTTTAGGGCAAATAAAGTCAGTTCAGCCTCAGTTGCCAAGGAAAGACTACAAATTTTGGTTGCTCATGAGAGATCCGCTTCCCGAAATCAGCCATCTTACCTGCCACAATTACAAAAAGAATTGCTCGAAGTCATACAAAAATATGTCAACGTAGGACAAGATGCTATTTCAGTTAATTTTGAACAAGATGAACATCAGGAAATTTTAGAATTAAATATTATTCTACCTGAGCATCATAATAAAAAACCTTAATTCCTCTCTTTAACTTAAATCTATCAAGGTGAACTATGTCTACTGCAATTGGTGATGTCGCTGGTAAAATCTGGCATTATTTAAATGATAATGGCGTGAGCAGTGTGAGTAAAATCACAACTGAATTAGAGCTGAATAAAAATGATGTGCAACGTGCAATTGGTTGGTTACTCAAAGAAGATAAATTAATTATTGAATTCAAAGGTCGCATTGAAACCTTGGCTTTAAAATAATTAATTAAACTACTATAGACACAAGGTTGAAGCGATTTGACCTTGTGTTTTTTTTGTGCATTTAAAAGAGTTTTTACTCTCTCTTTTATGCTGGCCACTAATTAAAATTATTATGGCTTCAATTTCTAACGTAATTCTCTATGACGCATAATAATATTTAAACTGTTCGGAAAGATTAAAAGCTAGGGAAGGCGACTATTGCTACTAGACGGTTTTGTTGAATCAACTACGATTTTATCAGTCTACCTTCCCTATTTTTTTGTTAAGTTTCTATCTTAACAAAAAACTGGTTTTAATTACTTGTTCTATCATACAAGGTTTTAAAAATCTGCTAGATATATTATGAGATAAAATTAACCTTCAATGCCTAATTCTTTAATTTTACGCGTTAAAGTATTACGACCATAACCTAATAAAATAGCCGCCTCATGACGTTTGCCGTGGGTAAAATTTAAAGCCGCTTCAATTAAAATCGTTTCCACCGTGGGAATGGCTTGTTTGGCAATATTACCGCTATCAACTTCTTTAGCCGTGCGTGGGCTAGTATGGGCATAACGTAATAATTGTTGATCTGCCCAAGTACGCAATAAACCTTCCCAATTATTCGCCGCACTGGTTTTTTCTAAAGGCGTATTTAATAACTCAGGTGGCAAATCATGTAAATGCACTTCTCTGCCCGATGCCATAACGGTAAGCCAGCGACAAGTATTTTCTAATTGACGCACATTGCCCGGCCATTCTAAAGTGCTAAGAAAATTCTCTGCTTCGGGTTTTAATAATTTAACTTCGGTATTTAATTCTAAAGCGGCTTGTTGCAAGAAATGTTTTAATAAAAGCGGAATATCTTGTTTACGCTCACGCAAAGCGGGAATATGAATCCGAATTACATTTAAACGATGAAATAAATCCTCTCTAAATCTGCCTTGCTCAACTAAGGTTTCTAAATTTTGATGCGTAGCGGCAATAATACGCACATCGACTTTAATTGAAGTATGTCCGCCCACAGGATAAAACTCACCATCGGCTAATACTCTTAATAATCGAGTTTGTAATTCGGAGGGCATATCGCCAATTTCATCTAAAAATAACGTACCGCCATTGGCTTGTTCAAAACGACCTGCTCTGCGTTGCGCCGCGCCTGTAAACGCGCCTTTTTCATGACCGAATAATTCCGATTCCATTAAATCTTTTGGAATTGCCGCCATATTTAACGCAATAAAGGGTTTTTTAACTCTAGGGCTGTGTCGATGCAAGGCTTTGGCAATTAATTCTTTGCCCGTGCCTGATTCGCCATTAATTAATACCGTAATATGTGAACGTGCTAAGCGACCAATGGCGCGAAACACCTCCTGCATAGCAGGAGCCTCCCCGATAATTTCGCTCGATACTTTTTGAATGGCCTCAGAATTTTCGGTGGTTTGCAAACTGGCTTGTTTGCGTTGTTGTCCGTGCAGACAAGCGCGATGCGCTAAATCCACGACTTCTTTAATATCAAAAGGTTTGGGCAAATATTCAAACGCGCCACCATGAAATGCCGAAACCGCACTTTCTAAATCCGAATGTGCGGTCATCACAATCACAGGCAAATCAGGATGTTCTTGTTGAACTTTATCAAGTAATTCCAAACCATCCATATTAGGCATACGAATATCAGTTATTAATGCGTCAGGTAATTCAGTATTTAATGCACTTAATAATTCTTTGGCACTGGCAAAACTACGCGTTTGCATTGCCGCTTTTTGCAAAGCTTTTTCAACCACCCAACGAATCGATTTATCATCATCGACTATCCAAACCATTTGCGTTTTATTCATTGTCCTTCTCCTAAAGGCAGAAAAATAGAAAACACGGTATTATTGGGTTCACTATTACATTCAATTAAACCGTTATGTTGATTAATTAAGGCTTGAGCAATCGATAAACCAAGTCCTGTACCATCGGCTCGCCCTGTCACCATAGGATAAAAAATTTGATTCATCATATCGGCATCAATACCCGGACCATTGTCGATAATGTCACATTTAACGGCTAATTTATAACGTTTGCGACCAATGGTAATATGGCGATGAATACGCGTTTTTAAAATAATTTCGCCTTTGCCTTCGGTGGCTTGTACTGCATTTCTGGCAATATTGAGTAAAGCCTGAATTAATTGATCTTTATCGGCTTGGACTTCGGGAATACTGGGATCATAATCACTACGAATAATTAAATTACTATGCCCTTCGGCTTGAATTAAATGCCGCACCCGTTCTAAAACTTCATGAATATTGAGCGATTGTTTATTAGGCAATTTATTAGGGCCTAACATTCTATCCATTAAACCCTGTAATCTGTCTGATTCAGCAATAATAATCTGGGTATATTCTTTTAATTCAGGGTCGTGTAATTCTAAATCTAATAACTGCGCCGCGCCGCGTAATCCACCCAAAGGATTTTTAATTTCATGCGCTAAACCTCTGACTAATAAACGTGCGGTATTTTGTTGGGTCATTAATTGTTCTTCTTTAGAAATACGCAAATGATTATCCACTTGTTGCAATTCCACCAAAATTTCACTGACCTGCTCATCTTTTAATAAAGGCGTGACACTTAAATTAATCGTTACGCTTTGCGCCATACGATTAACCACCAGTGCGTGGTCAACTAAGGCCTCTGCCATTATTAATGATTGTTTTAAATTAATGAGTAATGCGCTATCAGAGGCTTTAAATAATTCTTCGGCACTATGCCCAATTAAATGATGGCAACTATCAGCCAGTAATATTTCACCCGCTGTGTTGATATAAATTAGTTTTAATTCCCTATCGAATAATAAAATCGCGGAATTTAAATGGTCGAGGATACGTTTATACATGATGATTCGCGCTTAGGCTGTTGTTAGCCTAAGGCAGAGCAATTTGTAGACCAAAAAACTAGGAAGATAAGGCGTGAAACCGCCTTAAGAAAATTTGGAATGAAATCACGGCGTAGTGATGCTTAAAAATCTAAATCAGCGCGTGCTTGTTAGAAATAGCATACCATAATGGCGCAAAGCTTACGCACTATTAAAGAGCATTGGCTTTAAATGAGTGCGTATTTTTTAGAAATGGTCTTTTAAGCGTCTTAGTTGCGTAAAAATTTCGACAGCGGACGCGCCTTCAAGTCCTAAGTGCTGTTGCAGAGATAGGCTGTGTTCGCGTAAAAAAGGATTGGTTTTGAGTTCTTGGGCAATCGTGGTGGGAATTGTGGATAAGCCTTGAAGGCGTAATTGATTCACTTCAGTTATTCTAATTTTTAAATCTTCATTATCCGATTCAATACTTAAAGCAAAGCGTCCATTATTTTGAGTATATTCATGAGCGCAATAACAACGGGTATTAAGTGGCAACGTTTTTAATTTTTGCAATGATTGCCATAGTTGCTCTGCTGTGCCTTCAAATAAGCGTCCACAACCCATTGCAAATAAGGTATCACCACAAAATAAAGCCTCGTTTTCTTTAAAATAATAAGCAATATGTCCAATAGTATGTCCTGTCATTGCCATAATAGTGGCTTGATGATTACCAAGAGTAATAATATCGCCTTCATTAACGGTTTTATTAATAGCAGGAATACGGTGTTTATCGATTTCACTACCAATAATAATGCAGTTGGTTTTTTGTTTTAATTCAAGATTGCCACCGACATGATCGCTATGATGATGGGTATTTAATAGATAAGTGAGTTGCCAGTTTTTTTGTTTTAATAATTGCAAAACAGGCTCAGCGACAGCGGGGTCAACTACGGCGGTTTCACCTGAAATAGTATCATGTAAAACGTGAATATAATTGTCGTTTAAAACTAAGAGTTGGATGATTTCTAACATTTAAAACCTAAGCCACTTTTTTTTGAATTTGCATAAGTAACATGCTTTCAATACTTAAATGATAGTCAATATCGACCCATTCAATACCTGTCCCTTGACAAATAAGTCTATAATTTTTTAATTGTGCAAAGGTTGCATTTTGTAATTCTTTATACCAAGAAATCGGTGTTGAAATAATGCGTTCATCTTCAAGTTCTACATGCAGATAACGGTCATCAAAATGAATTGATTTACCTTTAATTAAAGTATTCATCCCATTGCCTTTCAAAATTATTTTTATTTAACTCAACGATTAATAGTGCTTTTTTTAAATTTTTAGCTTTCATATAATTATGAACAATACGCAAGGTTTTTAATTCAATTTTTGCAAACTCACCTGCTTTTTCAACATGAACATGTTTAGGCTCATGTTCATTGGCATAAAAAAAGAATTTAAAACCCTCTTGGATTAATAATGTAGGCATATTATTTAGATATTACGATTCAATAATATCGGTACTCTCTGTTTTCCGCACAAAAAAGCGCGAAAATAATAAGCCTAATTCAAATAATAACCACATCGGTACTGCTAATAAGGTTTGTGAAATCGGGTCGGGTGGCGTAAAAATCGCGCCAATCACAAACGCCGCAACAATCACATAAGGACGTTTTTCTGCCAAACTTTGCGGACTGACCACGCCTGACCACACCAAAACAATAGTAAAAATCGGCACTTCAAAACACACGCCAAAGGCAAAAAACAGCGTCAGGACAAAATCCAAATATTTTGCAATATCAGTCATCACCGCCACGCCCACAGGCGCGGTTGCCGTTAAAAACGCAAACATCAACGGAAACACCACAAAATACGCAAATGCCACGCCGATATAAAACAAAGCCGTGCTAGCCAAGAGCAACGGAAACACCAATCGCCGCTCATGCTTATACATCCCCGGCGCGACAAATGCCCAAAACTGATACAAAATCACAGGAACAGCCGCAAAAATCGATACCACTAACGCCAGTTTAAACGGCGTTAAAAACGGTGATGCCACGTCAATGGCAATCATGGTGCTATTAGCAGGCAAATGTTTGAGCAATGGTCCTGCTAAAAAACTATAGATTTCATTTGCATACGCGGCTAATACCAAAAAAATCCCCAGCACCGACAACACCACTTTTAACAAGCGGTTACGCAACTCAATTAAATGCCCCAAAAACGGTTGCTCGGCGTTGTAAGATTCATTCATGGCTGGCAGTTTTTGATAAATTAATGATCGGTGTGGGCGTTAAAGTTTCTAATTCTTCAGTATGCGCTTGCAAAGAATTCGCGCTTAATGATTGTTGAATATCGTGATGGGCATTGGATAATTCATTAGAGACTTGTTGTAATTCATTAATACCCGATTGCTGATTAAATAATTGACGCATTTCTTCGAGTTGTAATTCTTGTTCAAATTCAGCTTTGGCATTATTCATAACCGCTCGCGCTTTACCTAACCAAAAACCCACAAATCGCGCCGCTTTAGGCAAACGCTCAGGGCCTATTACTAATAAGCTCACCAAACCAATCATTAAAATTTCAGAAAAACCAACGTCAAACATAATTAAACGTTATCTTTGGTTTTATTGCTGTCATTATCAGCAATTTTAGTGCTGTCTTCGCTATCTTTTTCAGCTTCTTTCGCGCCTTCTTTTAAAGAATTACGAAAGTTTTTTATTGATTCGCCTAAATCCGCGCCGACATTACGCAGTTTTTTAGTGCCGAATAATAAAATCACAATCACTAATATCACTAATAATTCTCGAATACTGATCATAATTGACTCCTTAAATATGAATAAATACGCCAATAATGTTAATTATTGTGTGCGCCCTGCTTTTTCTTCTAAACCCGATAAACCAAAACGGCGTTGTAATTCGGCTAATACATCATCGGGATGTAATTCTTGTTGCGCTAATAATACCGCGCAATGAAACCATAAATCTGCCATTTCATAAATGATTTGCTCTTTATTACCACCTTTTGCGGCAATAACCGTTTCAGTGGCTTCTTCACCGATTTTTTTTAAAATAGTATCTAAGCCTTTAGTATATAAACTCGCTGTGTATGATTTATCAGCGGTTTGAGTTTTGCGTTGTTCTAATACGTCGGCGAGTTGAGATAAGGTGTTATTCATAGTTATAATGACTGTGCAAATTTAGTGGCAATGCGCGTTATAGTATCGGCTTCATTAATATCAGCCATTAAAATACCTGTTTCTTCAATTTGACTTTTAATCGCATTAAAAGCATTAAATAATTTACTTTGCGCTATTATAGGCGCGGCATAAGTAAATAATATATTCTGGGGTTCAATAAAACCATAACGTTTTAATTGAGTAATTTTTGCTAACCAATGCAAACCATGTTCAATAATTTGATTAGAATCGGTATGCTTAAAGTGAATCGGTTTTATTGCAGCCAAATGTTGCTTATTCACAAAAGGCAAATGAACCCTATATTTAGCATCATCACCTAAATAACTATCTTTAAAATACTCATCAAGTTGGCTATTTGTTAGCAATAATTTAATACGTTTTTTCATTTGTTCTTCGTAATTTTCTTTATAAGCAAAACTACGTTTTACATAATGTTCAAATAAATCGGCTACTGTTTTTTGAACATCATAACTAAACAATACTCTCTGTTTACTGTATTGAATAATATCTTCACGCGGACGAATTAACTCATCATATAAATCTATAGTCATAGACTGCAATGAATTTATTTGAATATGCTCAAGTTCAGCTTTGATTATATGAATAACACTAGTATAACTCTCTTTTTTTAAGGGTTTAAAAAAATCAGTAATTCGCTGATGTTCTTTGCTTGAGAGTAATTTAAAATGCACTTCTCTTGTCGTTGGCACATAAAGCACAATACCTATATTGGCAAATTCTTCTGTTTCAACATAAGGCTGAAAACGAATAATACTGTATTTACATACTTGTCTGTTCATAACTTTAACCAAATATCGCCCTGAGCTTCTGTTTTCAAACGTTGCAGTGTTATTTGCGGACAAAAAAGTTTTGTATCCTCGTTTTGTTCTTGCCATTCTTGGGGAATTTTATGCCACCATTGCGACCAATTTTTTAAACTATTTAATAACAAGGTTTCAAATTCTATTTTTTCACAAATATCTAATTGATGCTCACTAAATAAAGCTTGAAATACATGGGTTTCTTTAAAAAGTGCTAAATTAAATTCTGAATCAAAAGCTAAATTATGGTCGATAATATAGAGTTGATGACTACTGCTTTGCCATAATAAATTAGGATTACCTGAATAGTCTTTGCTTAAAGTACGGTCTTCGTTTTCTATCCATAAATCAAATAATAAAATAGTTTTTTGCAATTGCGGACTTATTTCATTTAGTAAATGATATTTAAAGTCAGTCGCTGATTCAATTCTTTCAGAGACAAACACATAACCACTACCCAAACAATCAACTGCTTCTTGTCCAAAACTTTCTACTAATAAATTATCAATATAGGCAATATGAAAATTAGGTAGTGGTAACGATAATTCTTTTGCTAAATTAGCCGCTATCCATTCTTTAATTAATCCAGAGGCTGTTGCTTGTTTGCCTTTAGCATAATAGGTTTTTCCATCTGAACCTTTGCAAAGTAAAGGCTTTGTCATACCTTGCGATACTACTTTTTGAATTTCAACAAGCTCAAGCATAATGCTTTTTTATTAGCTAAGTATTTAATTATTTATAAATCTCATCAGGATTTTTTAATACGGGTTCAATACTTTGCCATTCATTATTAATTAATTGCCGATAAAAACAACTTTCACGTCCTGTATGGCAAGCAATACCGCCTTGTTGCTCAATTTTAATTAATAAGACATCTTCGTCACAATCCATAAACAAACTAATAACTTTTTGTTTATGTCCAGACTCTTCGCCTTTACGCCATAATTTATTGCGTGAGCGCGACCAATAAACAGCGTAACCTTCATTAATGGTTAATTGTAAAGATTCTTTATTCATCCACGCAAACATAAGTATTTTGCCAGTATTGGCATCTTGAGCAATAACAGGAATTAAACCATCTTGCGTCCAGCGAATTTCATTTAAATAGTTCATTGTTTTATTAAGATTCAAAAATTTGGGTTAAATCAAGCGACAACTCAGGAAATAAATACGAGCTGGCTTTATCATCATCGGTGAACATGGCTTTTAATTGATACTGTCCATTATCATCTAACACAAATTGATTAATCACCGCGTCATTAGGATAGACAATCCAATACTCAGTCACGCCGCTTTCTTGATAAAGTGCGTATTTAGTTTGCATTTCATGTTTTGAATTGCCTTTGGATAAGATTTCAATAATCCAATCAGGTGCGCCGTTACAACCTTGGGCATCTAATAATTCAGGATTACAAATGACGCATAAATCAGCTTGCACCACGGTATGAATATCTTTATTGGCTAATAATGATTTTTTACGGTCATATAATCTTACATCAAATGGCGCGGGGAATAATTGGCATTGTTTGCCTCTTAAATAGTTACCAATATCTATAATTAAGTTTTTTTCAATGCGTTGATGATTAACATTAGGCGCAGGCGACATTAAGGCTATTTTACCTTTGATTAATTCAATCATGTCGTCAAATTGCCATGTTATATAATCAGCATAACTATAGCTTTGCGTTAAATCTAATTGTGATAATTGGGTTATTTTGGGCATAGTTTATATTATTTATACTTGAAAAGTTAAATTAATGTACTTGCAATAGCTTCATCAATATGAGTCCAATTAAATAATTCAGATTGCAATTGATAAAGTTTAGCAAGATATAAAATGCGTGAACGGTCTATCATAATAACCTGACCTAGTTGTGCATCCCAATGCCCTGAATTTTTTCGGAAATCTTGTGGCGTAAAATAATAATTTGCAGGTGGGTGGTGAAGCTGTAATTTATTACTCCAATTAACAGGATTTGCTTCAAACTGTTTATATTCGACAGCTTTTAAAGAGCAACCACATTGAGCAAAAGCAATAGGTATATATCCCAAATTATCACCCATTGAATGCCAAGCCACTAAATCTAAACCACCATCGCCACTATCACTTTCTTCAAACTCTTCTTGTTCGGCAAGGCATTTAGTATTTAAATCTAAAGCCAGTTTTTTTATTTTTTCAAATAATATGCCTTTATAACCATTAACTTGGTGTGCGCCAAACTGCTTAACCGTCCATGTATTAGCTGGCATTAATTGACAAAATAACTGATAAGAAATAGTTTCTAATGAATTAGTAATGACTGTTTGACGTGTTTTTGTAATATAACGTAATGACGACGCTAATAATAAAGCAATATATAAACGATGTAAGGGTTGTTGTTGATTAGGTTTGGCATAGAGTACATCGTTTTTAAATTCAAATGGCCATGCGTCATCAAAACGTTGTTTGCGCGATTGTAAGCATGTTTTTATATCTGACCAACGGCGATTTAATTTATCATCTAAATTATTATTTAATTCAGGCTCATCATCTACATCATCCATATCTACAGCAATATCTTCAATTTCACCCTCAATGTCTTGCAAATAACCTTGCGAATAAAATTTATCAGCACTCACTAATGCCAGTAATTCGACATAATCTGCCCATTGATGACTTTGATTTAATCTAGGCAAATCGTGAATATTTTTAAATAATTCAGTCACGCAAAGTATCCTTACGGCGGCGTAAATTTCTGCGAATCCGCGATTGTACGTCCTCGGATAAATCCATAATTTTTTCGATTTGCTCTAAATGCTCTGGTGTAAAATCGTCAATTTCAGAGGTGAGTTTAAATACATCGCGTAATTTTCTATCAGCATCACGCAATACTTTACTAAATGCCGCTGCTGAACCATCACTAAATAAAAAGGCTTTATCCAAATCACGCGATTGTTTTAATTCTTCAATTGCCGAAGGATTAGTAACAATGGCGGCTAATTTACTTAAATTTCTTGATTCACCTAAAATAGTATTACCTTGTTCATCTTGAGCGAACATCCAAGCAAATAAATCTTTCGCGTAAGTTGAATTTAATTGTTTAGCTTCAATATCTCTAGGACTGTCTAAACCAATATATTCAGCAATACTGGTGCGTGATAATGCAGTTGTTAATACACTAAAATTAATATCGTCTTCGGATACTTTTTGTAGACCATAAAATTTAGTTTCTTTAGCACGTTCAAATACGGTTAATCCCGTTAGCATTTTCGCGACATAATCTGAACGACTACCAATTTCTTGAGCAATATTTTTAAGCTGTATTTCTAAAGGTAATTCAATAAAAAAGGTTTGTCTGAGTTCTTCAAGATAACGTGCTTTAGATAAAGAATCCCAGCGTTTTGCGCCTGTAATATGTCGATAACCTAAATAACGTAAAATATCTTGCCGTTGAGTAAAGACAATGCACGGTATGGTATTTAAGGGCGTATTTTTAGCGGTATCTTTTAATTGTTTAATAGAAGGCAATTGGCTTGCTATATCGCCGCGTAATAATTTAACAGCGGCTAATCTGCGATTACCTTCAACTACAATATAACGTTGTTCACCGTCTTGAGCCACTAATAAAGGCTCACCTAAAAAATAACCTTGTTCGGCAATAGAACCCATTAATTCCTGTACATTTTCATTTCTTATCATGCGCTCGATAATATGTTCTTCAGGTTGTACATCATTAGCAAAATAACGTGAAAAACGCGGATTTAATGGGTCAAAATGAAGCTGATTTAAGGGTAAATGTTGAATATTTTGTTGCGCTGTTGACATGATAGTTTCCTATTAACTGTCTTTAAAAATATAATCGTGGTTTTTATTACACAATATTAGAAAGTGAATACTATAAAAAACTAACATTTTTTTATAAAGATATAGCTAAGTTAATTAAAGTCTAACCTCAATACCCCGCTCACGCATTGCCAGTTTTGCTTGTTCAATTGTATATTCAGCAAAATGAAAAATACTCGCCGCTAATACTGCATCGGCTTTACCTTCAATAATGCCATCGGCTAAATCATCTAATACCCCAACCCCACCTGATGCAATAACAGGCACAGTCACCGCTTCACTAATTGCGCGTGTTAAAGCTAAATCAAAACCGCTTTTAGTACCGTCTCTGTCCATACTGGTCAGTAATATCTCACCCGCGCCAAACGAGACCATTTTTTTAGCCCATTCTATTGCATCAATACCTGTGCCTTTACGTCCGCCGTGAGTAAATATTTCCCAGCGATTTAATTCGCCTTCAATACTGACTTTTTTAGCATCAATTGCCACCACAATACATTGTGAACCGAATTTATCAGCGGCTTCTTTGACAAAATCGGGATTAAAAACCGCCGCGCTATTAATACCCACTTTATCCGCACCTGCATTTAACATTCGTCGAATATCATCTAAAGTTCTAATGCCGCCGCCAACGGTGAGCGGAATAAACACTTCACTGGCAACTTGCTCAACCACATGCACAATAGTATTTCGATTATCATGCGTAGCAGTAATATCTAAAAAGGTTATTTCGTCCGCGCCTTCTCTATCATAACGGCGGGCAATTTCAACAGGGTCGCCAGCGTCTTTTATATCGACAAATTTAACGCCTTTGACCACTCTGCCATTATCAACATCTAAACAGGGAATAATTCGTTTTGCTAGGCTCATGCGCTTTTCCCATTTTCTAAATTATCAAAAAAATGACGCTCTGTTTTATTAACAATACGCAGTGTCAGTATATTTTCCAAGGTTTCAATATCTGTTTTATCGTAAAGCACATTAGTCAGTTCTTTTAATGCAGTTACACTGTATTTATTTTCTAGCCAATGATTACTAGCAGTTACATTAACAATAAATGAAGTAGGTTTCATACCAGGATAAGATTCTTCAATAATTAGTGCATTTTGATTATTAGCATTAATATAACCATTTGCAATACAAGCCTGTTTAAAGGTCTCTAATTTATGTTCTAATTCTGTTCTATCCATTTTAATAACCCCTCTTCATCGTGTAATAAATTAATAAACTCTCTTACTTCTTGTTCTGTTTTTGAACCAATGGGCAAATAACGAACTTGTTCATTCCAATCGGTTTTATTTCCAGTGATGGCGGTGAAAAAAAGGTAAGCATCTTTTAATTTTATATTGGTAGCTTTAGCTATACGAAATTTTTGCTCCAATCCACTAAAAAGAAGCAGTAAATTTATATTATGCGTTTCTACTACTTTTCTTAAATCACTGATACTAGGAATTTGACAACCCTCTTTATCAAACAAATTATCAATACCTAAATGCTGGCAGATTTTAGCTTTTAGCATTAATTCAATACTATAACCTGCTAAATAAAACGCGCCGTCATATTTACCATTATTACAAAGTATTTGCGCTTCACTTAAACGCTCATAAGCGAGTTGTTTTATTTCATTGGAATTTTTCATTAAATCCCCGCTATTTTATTCGCCTCTGCAAAATCTAAAGTGCCTTCATAAATAGCGCGTCCAGTAATTGCGCCCATTACCCCATCTTGTTTTACACTCATTAAAGCGTGAATATCGTCCATATTAGTAATACCCCCTGAGGCAATCACAGGAATAGTAATTGCACGCGCTAAACGAGCGGTAGCTTCGATATTAACGCCTTGCATCATGCCATCGCGGGAAATATCGGTATAAATAATGGCAACTACGCCGTTTTCTTGGAATTGCTGAGCTAAGTCAATGACATCAAATTGCGAGACTTCTGCCCAACCGTTGACGGCGACTTTACCGTCTTTGGCATCTAAACCCACAATGACGTGATTGGGGTATTTTTGTGCCATTTCACGCACAAAATCAGGGTCTTGCACGGCTTTTGTGCCGATAATAACGTATTCAACGCCCGCGTCTAAATAGGCTTGAATGGTCTGCTCGTCACGAATGCCGCCGCCAATTTGTACAGGTACATTAGGATAGGCTTTAACAATGGCAGTAATCACGTCGGCATTGCGCGGTTTGCCTGCAAACGCGCCGTCTAAATCGACTAAATGAATGCGTTTTGCACCCAATTCAACCCAGCGTCCTGCAACTTCTACGGGGTTATCTGAAAATACGGTGTCGTCTTCCATACGACCTTGACGTAGACGCACACAGTGACCATCTTTTAAATCAATTGCGGGTATTAATAACATAGAGACTCTGTTTATTTATGATAATGAAATCGACATTGGGTGATAGTGACTTGCTTTTCATCAAAAGCGTAAATAATTCGGTGTTCTTCGTTAATTCGCCTAGACCAATAACCTTGCAAGTCAAATTTTAAAGGCTCGGGTTTTCCTATGCCTTGTGTTGGATTTTTACAGGTTTCAAGGCAGAGCTGAATAATGCGTTTTAACATTTTTGCATCATGCTGTTGCCACCAAGCTAAATCTTCTAACGCATTTTCAGTCCAAGTAAGCTGTAACATCTATTTCCTTAACTTGTCCTTGTTGATGTTGGGCAATACCTTGACGCACACGGTTAGCATTAATTGGATTACTTAATAGATACAGCGTTTCTATTAAACTGCTGTATTCTTTTGCATCTAAAATTACAACCGCTTGCTGAGATTCACTGCATACAGAAATCACTTCATGATTTATTAATACACGCTCAAATACTTTGGAAAATTGCGCGTTACATTCTGAAAAGCTGATTTGTTGGATTGGCATATTTTTAATTAAATTTCAAATATAAAGATAAAACTTATCTATTATGTAGTTATTCACATTAAGCGTCTCGAATGACTTAAATTAGAACTATTGGTTTCTATCTGGACGGAACACTAGTAACTTTTTAACATCATCTTCAATAAATTGATTAGGTTTCCAACCTGAAATTAACTTATCTAAACAGAATGTATCTAATGCGCTAAGTCCTAATCCAATAGCTGTTCCCACTCCATCTGTTATCATCCTATCAGCAATCACTCCTGCACCTGTAAATATACACCACCGAACACTTTTACTTGGCAATTTGTCTAAAATAGTCTTTTTTGTAACTTCATTGTAATAACTTTTTATCAAATCCTGATTAGGCTTTATTCCTAATATCCATTCTTTAAATTTCTGTGAATTTTTAAGAACTACAATTAGATTATCTATATCTATTTGTTTTTTATTTATCGCTTCCCTTAATGATTTAGCATCGTTAAAAACAAATTCTTGAAAATCTTGAATTTGTTTAGAACTTTTAATACTTTTTTCCAAAATAAAATTAATCTTATGAGATATGATGTTTGCGCTAAGTCCGCTTGTCGCTATTTCTGATAAATTACTTGAAGAGTAAAATAACTCACTTTCAACGTTTAAAACATGACTTAATATAAGAGCAGAATTAATTGTTGAATGTGATGGTGACACATACTTATGATAAATCTGATTTAATGCTAAAAAATCAATATTTGTAGTAACTATAAAATCACCTTCTAATCTTTTTTCTGTTTGAAATATAACACTATCTATATCTATTTTTTCAGGAATTAGAGATTGAATTATGCTCTTAGCTGAGTAATTTATATAATCTTGGTCGATAAACGACTTTCTTGCGCCTTCCAATATTATATTTTCATGATTCTTAACTTCTATTAATCCTTGTATTCTTTGTGCGGCTCGTCTTCCTTTACCCTCTCTACCACCTAAAACATCAATACATATTTTGCGAAGTTCGTCTTGATATGTGTGTTGAGGAGATGAAAACTGAACAACATCATGAGTACCATCGCGTGTTAATACACCTAACATTGTTTCTGTATAAATAATATTGAGTAGATTTTCTTCAATTAACTCAATTACACCTTCTACCCCAAAATATGTAAACAACTGTCTTAAAGTACTTTGATTTGCAACTACAGAAGTTTTTCCATAGAACAGCATACATTCCACTAATTCACCAATATCCAATGGATTGGAAACATCAGTTATGTTTTTATTAAAAAATGTAATTGACTCGAACATTGTACTTCCTATTGTTAATCAATATATTACATATTAACAGATATTAATCATCTATACTTCGGTATGGCTTAGTGTGAACGGCACTAAGAAACACGATTTTCAGAATGGACGCGGTTTAGTTTTTTATTTTTCTGCAAAACTAATTTTCAGGTTTCAATTTTTAATTTGTATTGAATAATACAGTGCCTGCTATTTACAACAATCCATTCCACCCCAAAAAATTCTTTAATAACTGCAAGCCAGCAGTTTGACTTTTTTCGGGGTGAAACTGCACAGCGAAAATATTATCTTGGGCTAAAGCGCAAGCAAACGGATTAGGGTATTGGGCAGTAGCAGCAATAACGCTGTTATTATTCGGCACGGCATAATAACTATGCACAAAATAAAAACGGCTATCTTGTTCGATATTAGCCCATAAAGGATGCTCACGTTGATTGACTTGATTCCAACCCATGTGCGGTATTTTTAAAGGATTATTATCGCTATCGATTAACTCATCAGCAAAACGCACCACATGACCGTGAATTAAATTTAATCCCGCAATACCGTCGTTTTCTTCGCTATCGGTTAATAAGGCTTGCATTCCTAAACAAATCCCTAATAAAGGTTTTGTTTGTGCAACGCTTTTAATAACCTCATCTAAACCTGTTTGATTTAATGCCTGCATACAATCACGCATTGCACCCACACCAGGGAAAACAATTCTATCGGCATTTAATAAGGTTTGTTTATCGCTAGTAATAATCACCTCAGTATTACTGGCAACGTGTTGAAGGGCTTTGGCAATAGAATGTAAATTACCCATGCCATAATCAATAACGGCTACTGTCGACATAGTTTTATTTGAATTTAATTTAAGTAAATTAGAAATCTAATAACAAAGCTAGCAGGTTTTTAAAATCGGCTAGCTTTATTTAGTATTAAAGACTACCTTTCGTTGACGGCATAATTCCCGCCATGCGTTCATCAAAACTACTTGCCATACGCAATGCCCGACCAAAGGCTTTAAAAATCGTTTCAGCAATATGATGAGCATTTACGCCTCTGATATTATCAATATGCAAAGTAATTCCCGCGTGATTGACAAAACCTTGAAAAAATTCGCGTAATAAATCCACGTCAAACGAACCTATTAAAGCTCTAGGGTATTCCACGTTATAAATCAACATAGGTCTGCCTGAAAAATCAATCACCACGCGCGATAATGCCTCATCTAAAGGTATATAGGCGTGACCATAACGCACCAGCCCTTTTTTATCACCAATGGCTTTAGCAAAGGCTTGTCCTAAGGTAATGCCCACATCTTCTACGGTATGATGCGCGTCAATTTCTAAATCACCCACGGCATGAATATCCATATCAATCAAGCCATGACGGGCAATTTGGTCAAGCATGTGGTCTAAAAAAGCAACGCCTGTGACAAAGCTGGCTTTGCCTGTGCCGTCTAGGTTTATTGTGATTTTTATTTGCGTTTCTAAGGTGTTGCGTTCAATAGTAGCAAGACGTGCGGTCATAATGAGTGCTGGAGTAGTTAAGCTAAAGCGATATTGTAGGGGCATTTTAACAAGCGAGTGCGAAAATTTGACAGAAATAACGAGAAATTGCGCAATCACTTTGAGTCATGCAACCTTATCATTTAAAATGTTATTGATAAGTGTTATAACTCAATGAAGCTTAAATCAATACAATAAGTTTGATGACAGCTAATAATTTTAATAACGCTGATACAATGGCGTTCATTTAAACATAATGAGGATTTTTTAATTATATGGCTTTATTAATACAGTATCTAGCATCTTGTTTATTTACTAAAGACCCAAAAGATTTACAACCCCCTTTAAGCTTTATGCTTAAAACTATCGCTTTTTATTTAGGTTCGGGGATTATTGTAGAAGGCTTAATTGCTGATTTTGCCGATGGCACTTTAGAAGTATTATTACGCACGATTATGGCATTTTCATCAATTAGTGTATTTTTATTAGTAAAAAAACGTTTTCAAGAATTTCAACAATTATTTACCGCGATTTTTGTGTGCGAAAATTTAATTATGACCTTAGCGGTTGCCGTTGAAGCTTTATATTTTTATATGGTCATGGAGCATATTGAAGCAAGCGAATTAATTTCGTGGATATTGGGCGGATTTTTATTAGTCTGGTACTTAGCCATTGTTGCCTATATTATCAGAAGATTTTTTGAATACGACATTATTGCTAGTCTAATTTTAGCCTTTGGCTATTTTGTTTTAACTTATGGCATTCCCATGATGTTTATGGATATGTAGGCATTAATCAAAATTTTAAAAGTATTATAATGGGGCTTATAGCCCCATTTTTTATGCTCTATTCAATTTACTTAAATTAACTGGAGTGCAAACCTAGGTTTGCGCATTGTTTATAATTAGCAAACAAATCTATTAGTATTCTTGACTTATTAAATAAGCATCCCCATGTTATTATTAACCGATTTATTTTAATTAGTATCGCTAAAATGACCACAATAGCTCATGCAAAACAATTAGTTGACCGTTTTGGACGCACGGTTGATTATGTCCGCTTATCCATTACTGACCGCTGTGATTTTCGATGCCTTTATTGTATGGCAGAAGATATGGTATTTCTGCCCCGCGCTCAGATTTTAAGCCTAGAAGAAATTTATAAAATCGCCCAAGCCTTTGTAGAATTGGGCGTGACTAAAATTCGTATTACTGGCGGTGAACCTTTAGTGCGTAAAGGTGCGTTGGATTTATTAACACAAATCGGCATGTTAGAGGGTTTGCACGAATTAGTATTAACCACCAATGGCTCACAATTAGTGAGTAGTGCGACTGCTTTAAAAGCGGCTAAAGTAAAACGTATTAATATCAGTTTAGATAGTTTAAAAGCCGATAGATTTAAAGCTTTAACGCGTACAGGGGATTTAGCGCAAGTATTAAACGGTATTGAAGCCGCCAGACAAGCAGGTTTTGAGCGTTTAAAAATTAATGCGGTAATTTTAAAAGGGACTAATGAGGATGAAGTTTGTGATTTAGTACAGTTTGCGATTGATAAGAAAATCGATATTAGTTTTATTGAAGAAATGCCTTTAGGGATTGTCGAAAAACACAATCGCGCTGACGCTTATTATTCCAGTGCGCAGATACAAGCCGATTTAGAAAAACATTTTCAATTAATCGAAAGTAATACTAAAACGGGCGGCCCAGCGAATTATTTTCTTTTGCCTAATACTAAAACCCAAGTGGGTTTTATTTCACCGCACAGTCATAATTTTTGTAGCACTTGTAATCGTGTCAGATTAACCGTTGAAGGACGTTTATTATTATGTTTAGGTAATGAACATTCAGTGGATTTAAAGGCGGTATTGCGTGACAATCCTCATGATAATGAATTATTAAAACAAACTATTATTAATGCCATGCAAATTAAACCTGAAAAACATGAATTTAATTTGCAAGAACAACCTATTATTTTGCGTTACATGAATATGACAGGCGGCTAAGCCTTAGGACTTTACTCTGAAAGCTAAGCCAAACCTGTTATAATGCTAAACATTTCAAGCAACAGCGATTATTTTGGCTGTTTTGTGCTTTAACTAATCATTTACTTAAAATAAATATCGTGGATTTAAAACATATACGCAACTTCTCCATTATCGCCCATATCGATCATGGTAAATCAACTTTAGCAGACCGTTTTATTCAACTCTGCGGTGGACTTTCCGACCGTGAAATGTCAGCCCAAGTGCTTGATTCTATGGATATAGAACGCGAACGTGGCATTACCATTAAAGCCCAAAGCGTGACTTTAGAATTCAAAGCCCAAGACGGTGAAATCTATCAATTAAACTTTATTGACACCCCAGGTCATGTCGATTTTTCTTATGAAGTGTCGCGCTCACTCGCCGCTTGCGAAGGTGCGTTACTCGTGGTTGATGCCGCGCAAGGCGTGGAAGCACAAAGCGTTGCCAATTGTTACACCGCCATTGAACAAGGCTTAGAAGTCGTTCCCGTTTTAAATAAAATCGATTTGCCCTCAGCAGAACCTGAGCGGGTGATTGCCGAAATTGAAGATGTCATTGGTATTCCCGCCGATGAAGCGTTGCGAATTAGTGCGAAAACAGGGATTGGCGTAAAAGATGTTTTAGAGCAATTAGTTTTAAAAGTACCGCCACCACAAGGTAATACCGAAGGCCCATTGCAAGCCTTAATTATTGATTCATGGTTTGATAGTTATTTAGGCGTAGTGTCATTAGTGCGTATTATTCATGGCAGTATTAAACGCAAACAAAAAATCACCATTATGTCTACGGGAAAATCCTTTCAAGTGGATATTGTTGGGGTATTTACCCCTAAACGTTTAGAAAAAGATATTTTAAATACAGGCGAAGTAGGTTATGTGGTTGCAGGTATTAAAGATATTTTCGGCGCGCCTGTCGGCGATACTATTACTTGGACAGATAATCCCGCTCAAGAACAATTAACGGGGTTTCAAAAAGTACAACCACGCGTATTTGCGGGATTATATCCTGTCAGTTCGGATGCTTATGAAGAATTACGCGAAGCTTTAAAAAAATTAAATTTAAATGATGCCGCTTTGCAATTTGAACCCGAAACTTCGCAAGCATTAGGTTTTGGTTTTCGATGTGGCTTTTTAGGTATGTTGCACATGGAAATTGTGCAAGAACGCTTAGAGCGTGAATATGATGTGGATTTAATTACCACCGCGCCTACCGTAGTTTATGAAGTCGTCACCCATAATAAAGCCATTATTATGGTTGATAATCCCGCTAAATTACCCGACATCGGCACTATTAGTGAAATTAGAGAACCGATTATTCGCGCTAATATCTTTGTGCCTGAAGCCTATTTAGGTAATGTCATTACCTTATGTATTGAAAAACGCGGCGTACAAAAAGATATGCAATATGTCGGACGGCAAATTGCCCTGCATTATGAAATGCCACTGAGCGAAGTCGTATTAGATTTCTTTGACCGATTAAAATCAGTCAGTCGTGGTTTTGCTTCTTTTGATTATGAATTCTTACGTTTTCAAGAAGCCGATTTAGTCAAACTTGACGTATTAATTAATAATGAAAAAGTCGATGCTTTATCGACTATTGTGCATAAAGAGTTAAGTCAAAATCGCGGCAGAGATTTAGTCGATAAAATGAAAGATTTAATCCCTCGGCAAATGTATGAAGTGGCAATCCAAGCGGCGATTGGTTCTAAAATTATTGCTCGGTCAACTGTTAAAGCCATGAGTAAAAACGTATTGGCTAAATGTTATGGTGGTGATATTACCCGCAAAAAGAAACTGTTAGAAAAACAAAAAGCAGGTAAAAAGCGCATGAAACAAGTCGGCAATATTGAAATACCGCAAGCGGCATTTTTAGCCGTATTAAAACTGGGTAAAGATTAAACAAAAACCTAGCAGGTTTCTAATTTAAAAAACTTAACTCCCCCTACTCACTTCTCTCAAACTGCCAATATTTTATGGATTTTGATTTTTCCTTTTTTTTATTAGTTTCAACGGTTATTACAGGTATTATTTGGGGCGGGTATTTATTACTACTCAAATCCAAAGGCGAGACCTTTAGTGAAGAAAATGAACCATGGCTGGTGGAATATGCCCGTTCATTTTTTCCTGTGATGCTTTTAGTATTAGTATTGCGTTCTTTTATTGCAGAGCCATTTCGGATTCCTTCGGGTTCAATGATGCCAACGCTATTAGTGGGCGATTTTATTTTAGTCAATAAATTCACTTATGGTATTCGATTACCCGTATTCAATAATAAAATTATTGAATTAAACAAACCAGAGCGCGGCGATATTGTCGTATTTCGTTATCCTAAAGACCCTACCGTGGATTATATTAAACGCGTTATTGGTTTACCGGGGGATAAAATAGAATATAGCGATAAAAAACTCACTATTAATGATCAGCCTATTGAGCAAAAACTTTTAAATAGTTATCAAGGGATAGGACAAGGCGCGGAAATGGATGGCGCAGAGCAATTACTTGAAAATCTACAAACAGTCAAGCATGATATTTTAATTCGTCCCGATGCCCATTCGGTAGAATTTGCTTATGTTGTTCCACAAGGACAATATTTTGTGATGGGTGATAATCGGGATAATAGTAACGATAGTCGCTATTGGGGATTTGTGCCTGAAAGCAATTTAGTGGGTAAAGCTTTTTTCATTTGGATGAATTGGGATTGGCAAGCGCACGGAGTTGGGTTTGAGCGTATCGCTACAGTATTACATTAAGACTTTAATTTTTTTAAATATTTGGAGTTCAAAAAATGAAAAATTTAGTTAAACGGCAACGCGGCTTAACCTTTATTTCGATGCTGGTTTTATTAGGGATTATTGCTTCAGTTGTGCTATTAATTCTTAAAGTAGTCCCCATGTATATAGAACACGGTAAAGTCACTAGTGCTTTAAATAAATTAAAAGAAGAACCCGATTTAATATCAAAACCCGATGTAGAAATCATTAATAAATTATTTAAACAATTTGATATTGATGATGTTAAAGGAGTCACTAAAGATGATGTTAGCGTTACTAAAAGCGGTAGTTATTTAAAAGTTGAAATTGAATATGCACCTGAAACTAATGTGGCAGGTAATTTAAGTATCAAATTGAGTTTTGATGATGTCATGGAGATAGGTCAGGAGTGATACGAAAACCAGAAATATTGAGCAAAAAGTTGGGCTTGCAATTTAATAATCCCCAGCTTTTTGCTATGGCTCTTACCCATCGTAGTGCCAGTGCTAATAATAACGAACGTTTAGAATTTTTGGGCGATTCAATCTTGGGTTTTGTAATTGCCCAACAATTATACGAACGTTTTCCAACTGCTCCAGAAGGAGTATTGAGCCGATTACGCGCAAGTTTAGTCAATCAAAATTCATTAGCAGAACTCGCAAAACAACATCATGTTGGTGATTATTTAGTGTTAGGTTCGGGTGAATTAAAAAGCGGTGGTTTTAGACGTGAATCGATATTATCCGATGCTTTAGAAGCGATTATTGCCGCACTCTTTTTAGATCAAGGTATGGATGCTTGTCAGCGTTGGGTTATTCAATTATTCACTGAAAAACTGCAACAACTTTCATTAGATAATTGGCAAAAAGACCCTAAAACCCAATTACAAGAAATTATGCAAGCCCGCAGAATGGAATTACCCGAATACAGTTTAATTACCATGTCAGGCTTAGCCCACGAACAAACTTTTAAAGTGAAATGCACTGTGCCTATGATTAAAGAAACCTGTATTGGCTCGGGAATTTCGCGCAAAAAAGCCGAGCAAGCAGCCGCTGAATTAATGCTGGCATTATTACACAAGGAAAAATTATGAATTGCGGTTTTGTCGCCTTAATTGGCAGACCTAATGTGGGTAAATCTACATTAATGAATCATTTATTAAAACAAAAAATCAGTATTACTTGCCGAAAACCCCAAACCACGCGGCATAGAATACTAGGGATTAATACTACCGAGGCGGGTCAAATTATTTATATGGACACCCCCGGAATGCACGATGGTGAGCATCGGGCCTTAAATCGTTATTTAAATCGTACTGCCAGCGCAACTTTATTAGGCGTACAAGTGGTGGTTTGGATTATTGATGGTTTAAGCTGGCATGAATATGACGAAGTGATTTTTGAGAAATTAAAAGAAGCCAATGTTCCTGTGATTTTAGCAGTTAATAAAATCGATAAAATTAAAGATAGAGATGCCATGCTGGTATTTTTTGATGAGGCGCAACACCGTTATCCGTTTGCACATTTAATTCCAATTTCGGCATTAAAAAATACTAATTTAGAAAACCTAGAAAAGTTAATTTTAGAATTATTACCCGAAGGCGATTTAATTTATCCCGAAGACCAAGTAACCGACCGCCCAGAGCGTTTTTTAGCCGCAGAAATAGTGCGCGAGAAATTAACACGGCGATTAGGCGCGGAATTACCTTATGAATTAACCGTTGAAATAGAGCGTTATGAAGAACTGGATAACGTCACTAAAATTTACGCTTTGATTTGGGTTGAACGTGATTCACAAAAGAATATTGTGATTGGTAAAGAAGGCGAAATGCTCAAAAAAGTAGGTATTGATGCGCGACTCGATATTGAGAAATTAATTGGCGCGAAAGTGTATTTACAATTATGGGTCAAAGTGAAAAAAGGTTGGTCAAATGACGAACGCGCTTTAAATAGTTTAGGTTTTAGCGAGTCATAAATGGAAAAGAATAATATTTTATTAGGCGTAAATATCGACCACGTTGCCACGCTACGCCAAGCCAGAGGCACACGTTATCCCGAACCCATTCAAGCGGCATTAATTGCTGAACAAGCAGGTGCGGATGGTATTACCGCGCATTTACGCGAAGACCGCCGACATATTCAAGACCGCGATATTTATCTTTTAAAAGATATGTTGCAAACGCGCTTAAATTTTGAAATGGCGGCTACTGATAAAATGATTGCGATGGCAATTAAAGTAAAACCCTTTGCTTGTTGTTTAGTCCCTGAAAAACGCAAAGAATTAACGACTGAAGGTGGTTTAGACGTAATATCTCAATTAGATTATTTGCAAATGAGTTGCGATAAATTAGCCGAAGCGGGTATTGAGGTTTCATTATTTATAGACCCCGATGAAGCGCAAATTGACGCGGCAATTAAAGCGGGTGCGCCTGTTATTGAATTACATACAGGACGTTATGCGGAAGCGAGTACGCCCGTGCAACAAGCCGAAGAATTTGAACGGATTCGTTTAGCCGCGCATTATGCTTATAGTGCGGGTTTGCAAGTGAATGCGGGGCATGGTTTGAATTATTATAATGTTGAGGCGATTTGTGGTATTCCTGAAATTACTGAATTAAATATTGGGCATTCAATTATTGCTCAGGCGGTATTTTCAGGATTAGAAAAAGCGGTAAAGGATTTAAAACATATTATGCGTATGGCGCGAATGCAGGTGTTTTAAATTGGAGTAATAGCGAATGTTATTTTTTATTCTAGCCTTAGTTTTTTATGTAATAAGCTTTTTTAAAAAGCAAGAGCGAGAAATGTCTTATGAAGAAACTAAAGCCTATTTCGCCTCAGGTAAAGGTTATCTTAATCAGTTATCAACAGAAGATAGACAAAAATTAATGGCAAAAATGGAAGATACGCCATTTGGTTTATAAGCTATCCGTTCAAATAAAAAAGGCGTTCAATTATAAAATTGAACGCCTTTTTTTTATGCCTTAAAGGAATAAAATAGTTTCAGCTATTTTAAAAAGTTATTGCACGCCTATTAAACGCAATCACTGCAAATAGTTTTAATACCTAAATGCAAAATAATAACCACTAATGCCACCAATGCCGCTTGCAAAGGCGCGTGTTCTAAACCCATTGTCGCTAATACAGGCGCGAGACTTTTTAATAAGCTTTCATTATCCAAATCGCCCCATTTTTGCCATTGTTTATATAATAAACCGTCTTCGCTACATAAATCTTTTTTAGCCACTGCCATAAATTGTTTTAAAAAACTGTCCGCGTTTTGCTGGGTGGCTTGCTCTAATGCGGCTTGTTGTTTTTTAGGCAGTTTTTTAGTATTTGAGCGCGTGGCTTTTTGTAATACTTCGCTGTCATTAATAGCGTTTAATTCAATTAATTGTTTATCAATTTCAGCCGATAAATCTTGTAATTGCGCCTCAGTTAATACGTTCATAAAAATCCTTAATAATAGGAGGTCAGGCTTTGCCTGACAATTTAAAAGTCAGTCAGGCAAAGCCTGACCTCCATCGCTGATAGTATTTAAAAACACCTGCAAACTCTCAGGCTGTTTTAAAGCCGTTAAAATAATATGAATAATCGCGGCTTCTTGAAAATTTAACGATTCCATTAAAATACTAGGCTCACGTTCGCCTTGTAATAACTTTTCTAAAGCAACAACTAAATTAATCCAGCCCTTTTGTTTTAATTGCTCTAAATCATTATGCAACTCTTCATCAATGCTTTCACTAATAAGCGCGTTATACACTTCAATAATTAACCATACCCACGGTTTTATTTGATAAGGCATACCCGCAAAACGACAATAACTCTCACGTGCCAATTGCCGATAATCCCGTGCTTTATTATCGTGTTGTTTATCGGCAATTTTTGTCAATACATTATAAGTTGTCCAAATTTCACTACTGGCTTCATCTAAAGTTTTACAAATACTTAATGCCTGTTCTGCTAATGACAGCGCTTCATTTAATCGCTCCGTTTGATGTTGTAATAAATTAGCTAGATTATTTAAGCAAGCCGCTAATTCTTTAGGATTAGCAGTTTCATATACCGCTATCGCTTTACGATACCACGCCTCTGCGCTGTCTATTTTTCCTTGCGCCGCAGTCACTATAGCTAAATTATTCCACGTTGAAGCCGCCCCTGTTAAATTACCTAAATTCTCTTTTATTTGCGCGGAATTTCTATAAGCATCTTCTGCTTTTGAATAGTTTTTAGCTTCTTGATAAACATAGCCTAATTGATGCCACGCAATCGCTTCCATTTGCGGTTCATTTAAAGCTTTAAAATCGCTTAAGGCAGTTTGATAATACTGCTCAGCTTGTATTAAATCACCTTGAAGCAGAGCTAACATACCTAATTGACCATAAACTATTGCCATGCCGCGTGTATCACCTATTTCTTTATCAATAACTAAAGACTGCTGATAATAAAACTGGGCTTGTTTAAAATCACCATTAGCGATAAAACTATTGGCTAAGTCAGTATAAATGCTACTGATTTGTTTTTGTACTGATAGCGAAGGCGTTAAGGCTTGAGCGGTTTGCAAAGCTTGTTGATAATAAGTAATTGCCTCCTTAGTTTTACCTTGAAAGCCAAAACAACGCGCTAAACGACCAAGCGTTGCACAAAGCTCATAACTACCCGTATTTACCAACGATTGATATAACTCAGTAAATACCGCTTGCGCTTTTTGATACTGCCCCGTATTAAATAACTGCTCGCCATGATTACTACGCACTAAATAATTATCGCGCTCACTATTAAAATTTAAGCCTTGTATTGTTTTAATTAATGCTTGACTATCGCGCTTTAAACCAAAATTTTTAAGAAATTTATTAATACTATCAGAAAAATCCACGCTAAAACTTTCTTGATATTCTATTGCTGAATAAACGGCATACAGTAAATTGGCTAATTCACGCTGTGCAATAGCACGAATAGTGTGTGGATTTTTTCTATCTTCATTATAAAGATAAGTCGCTACTGCATAATAACGCTGGCGAAAACAGCTTAATAAACGTTGTTGCTGTTCATTATTCAATTCTTGCCATAAAGCAGGGGCTAGACTGGGGTGGAATTTAATATAAGAAACATTAATATTTAAATAATTCAAATCCTCAATAGTTATTAAACCTATACTGTACAAAGCAGGGCGTAAATCTTGCCAATCATTAGCAGTTATTTGTGTAACCGCTAATAAATTATTTTCAAACGCGCCGCCTTGAAATACGCCTAAGTTTTTAATTAACTCACGTTGCCCAGTATTCAATCGCTCTAAAGATAAATTCAACGAGGCAATTAAGGACTTATTCTCACTATTAGCAGGTACAACCGTTAATAAATACTGCAAACGCTCACCTAATTGTGCAGGACGGCGGAATTTTAATTCTCTGCTAAGTATAGCAATAGATAATGGGTGAAATTCAACTTGAGCAAATAAATTTAATAAAACCTCAGGCTCAACTGTTTTAAATTTTGGCTCAGGCGGTAATTTTTGCAAGGCTTGATAAAATGCCAGCGCGTCTGGTTCATTTAAACCTGTTAATGCTAAATAACGGTGTTTAATACTTGCTTGACTATAACTAGAATGCGCGAATTGCGCGGTGCGCGTGGTTAATAATACTCGCGTCTTTACAATATCTGACCATTGCGCCATTTGCGTTAATAAGGGTTGCAACAACTCATTATTAAGGCTTTCTAAATTATCTAAAATAATTAAAGTCGCGTGTTTTTTTAATTGCGCGGTAACTGCGTTATTATCCACTAACGATTCATTAAAAACATCAGCTAAAGCATTTCTTGCACTACCCAACGCGTCCACGCCTTGAAAGCTGGCATAATCAATAAAACACACCCGTTCAATATAATGACTATTTAATAACCACAGCCCCGCTTCAATGGCTAAATAGGTTTTACCTTGTCCACCAAAACCCGTAATGGTAATGCGCCGTGTACCTTGCACAAAATAACGCTCTATTTGCCATAATTCGTGGCTACGTCCAAAAAAGCCCACTTCTTGTAATTGGGGTAAATTATGGGTTTTTATAGCTATAGTATTATCATCATTATCTGTTTTCTTTAATAACACCGCGTCAGTTTGGCTTTGATATAAAGCAGGCACAAACCAATCATTTAATTCTAAGGGCATTAATTGTGTGCCGCGTTTGCGCTCACCGCGTTTTGGATTGAATAATAAATGGCTTTTGGCTTTATCTAAGGCGGTATTAATACTTTTACCTTTGGCTAAATGCAAATAAAACTGAGCAAATAATAACTCGGTGGTTTGTACTAATACTGAATAACTCATTGCCACAACGCTAGGAATCCCCGCATGAATTAATCGAGCCGCCACGCTATTTAACGCGTCTTTATTACCCACCATTGCTGATTGACACGCCGATAAGACTAATAACGGTATTTGTTTATGATACAACGCGTCTGCAATGGTTTCGGCTGAGATTAAATCATTATCGCCTTCTTTTGTTTCAAATAATAAATAACCGACATTGCTTTTTAATGTGCTGGCTTTAGTTAAATTATTTTCTTGTTTGCCCGCGTTATCATTATCAACATTATCATTAAAAACCCCATGCCCATCAAAATGAATCATATCAATTTTAGGCAAATCCTCATCATTCAACCGCGCCATTAAATTATTTAAAGTGGCGGGGCGTAGAAATTCATAACTAATATTGGCTTGTGCGGTATTAATTGCTTGAATAATGGCTTGCGCTTCAGCTCTTGGATTTAAAAAACCTGCTTGTTTTGGGCGTGAGACAATAAATAATAAATGCAGTTTTTCTTTAGCGTTTATTTTAAAAGGTGTGCGTCCTGTATTTGCCGCGTTATAACGGCGTTGCAAGCTAATATTATCGTGCAGTAAATAACTGCCATTGGGTTCACATAATAATTCCCACGGCAAACTGAGTATTTCAGTATCTTTTGCCGATATAATTAAACGTCTATCGTCTTCTCTATAAAAGTCGTTATAGATATTATGTGCTTGCGGCTCAGTAAATAGAGCTTTAAATAAAGCCTCACCTAAGGGTTTTAATTGCCCCGCTATAGTGTCAGCGTGATTATCATCAACTTCACTAATATAACCGCTGGCGTAGTTTTCTAAATACCAGCGTAAATCATCAAAGTTTTTTATGCTAAACGGTGAGATAAATTCAAGCGGTGGCGTGGCGGTGTCATTATTGAGGCTTACAGTAAATTGGCTGGCAGAACTGAATTGAATAATTAATTGAGTCATGGCGGGTCTCTTTTTTAGGGGGCTTGGTTTAATAATAACACAGGAGGTCAGGCTTTGCC
>JBAQSX010000099.1:0-3225 GCA_049296695.1 Methylococcaceae bacterium
TGTCGCCCCTACAATTAAAATCAATATAAATAATACTAGGATATTAAAGGTAATAATATGAGTCAAAAAATACAGTTTCTGTTGTTAGTGTGGCTAATAAGTATTAGCTGCGCTTTTGCAGAAATTCCCAAAGCCATTATCACTGCTAATGCTTTAAATAATACTTTCCCCGCGCAATATGCTGTGCATATTAATGTGCCACAAGACCATCATGCGTATTTAGATATAGGCGCGGAAAAACTTTATGTGCCCATTAGTTTTGACCACAATAATGCTTTAGCTACAGCGGGTTTAAGTATTGATAAAATAGAAAAACCCGTAGGTAATTATGATGACTTAGTTAAAGCCACAGTATTACGCAATCAGGGTGATTTTTTAATATGGTTAAAAGCGAATAAAACCTTAAGCATAAATAGTATTGAGTTAGCGGTACGTTATCAGCTTTGTAATGATTTAACACATGTCTGTTTTCGTCCACAAACCGCGCAAGTTTTATTGAACTTGCCTGTTGCTAGCACTATCAATACAGTAAAAGAAAATAAAGAAATTGAATTAGGTTTTACTGATAAGTTGTTAGGGTTATTTAAAAGTCATCAAGACAATACTTTATTAATTTTTGCTTTGATGTTTTTAGCGGGTTTATTATCAGTTGCCACACCTTGTGTTTATCCGATGTTACCCATTACATCGATGTTTATTGTTAATCGCGCTAATGGTGTGGCTGAAAAAGAAAAACAACATGCTTTGGTTTATTTAATTGGCATTATTGGCACTTATATGCTGTTGGGATTAATGGCAGGCATGACAGGCGGCGCGTTTAATACCTTTATGCAGTCCGCGTGGGTGAATTTAGCTTTTGCTTTATTCTTTGCTTTTTTTGCAATAGCGTTATTGGGTTTTTATGAATTAAGTTTTATGCAAGGTGAAGTGCATTCTTTAGATCAGAAAACCTCAGGTGTTAAAGGCTTAACAGGTACTTGGTTAATGGGAACAGTCGCGGGTTTGGTGATTTCACCTTGCGTAGGGCCTATTGTGTTTGCTTTGTTATTACAAGTTGCCGATAACATTGCCCAGCAAGCAGACGCATTAGCTTTAGTGAATCAAAGTTTAAGCGTGTGGCAACGTTTTATGATTTCAGCGCACGGTAGCGTAATGATGGCGGGATTTGGTTTGGGCGTAGGTCTGCCCTTTTTCATCGTTAGCGTAGTGAAATTTAAAAAACTGCCCCGCGCAGGTTATTGGATGAATAAAATCAAAACAGGTTTTGGCTTGGCGATTTTATATTTTGCTTATGTTTATTTAGCCAAAGGTATGGGCGTTTTAGGCGTACCTGCTAGCGTTACCTTATCGTTGGCCATCGGCTTGGTGATGGTGTGGCTTGCAGTGATTCATTTTGATATTTTAACCTTAGTCGCGCAAGACGCGCCCGCTAACGAAAAAATGCACCGCTATCTGGGCATAGTGACTTTACTGATTGGTGGCTGGTTAGTCATTAGTAGCCTTAGTCATACACCTTTATTCCCTAATGCCCAAGCTAATACTGCCAACACTAATAATGTGGCATGTAGTACGAACACCGATACCCAAAACACCGCGATTGAACAAGATGCAGGCATTAATTGGTATCGCAACTATGAAGCCGCGCAAAAATTAGCCAAAGAAACCAATAAACCCATTTTTATCGATTTTTATGCCAGTTGGTGTGCTAACTGCACTGCTTTTAAAGCGGAAACGGCTAATAATCCTAAATTAAATCAAGCCTTGCGTGAAAAAGCGATTGCTTTAAAACTGGTCGATCAAGAAGCTGAATTTGAAAAATTTCGCAATAATCCCGAGCATCGCCCTTTAAAAATTGGTTTGCCTTATTTTGCAATTCTAGCCCCCGATGGTCATTTATTGTGGTCGGGGACTGATTACACTGCCACTGAGCAAATGATTGCGGTCTTAACAACAGGCGCGGTCTGAGTGGCTCAATTTTGAAAGATAACAAGCTGTTATATTTCTTTTATATCCCCCAATCCATTTAGGAGCTTTATTATGAACAAAACATTATTAACAACCACTTTATTGTTATCAGCATTAAGTCTACCGTCTGTAGTACATGCACAGGCTGCCTATGTTGCCCCCACAGGCGCGGCGGGTTGTACTTCCTGTCATAACGATAATTTTGGTAATGGCTTCAAAACGGGCGTGATAAATGCCTTTAACAGTGGTGGTTTGCAAGGACTGTATAATCTTTTACATCCAACGACTACGCCTAATACTGCTCCCGTACTCAGTGCTATTAACGCGCAATGGGATGTCACCGTGGGCGAAGTGGGTTTAGTGATTCCTTTATCAGTTTCTGATAAACAAGGCGATACTTTCAATATTAATGGAACAGTTACACCTACTGTATCGGGTATTACTGTTTCACCTGTCTATACCGATAGTAAAACCCATTTACCCACCAAAGATGTCAAATGGACACCCACCACCGCGCAAGGTAATAAAAATTACACCTTCAGCCTTTATGCACAAGAAAGCTCAGCGGGACATAGTTTAAAATCCAACACAGTGAAAACGAATGTTCACGTTTGGCCCGCGCGTATCAGTGCCACCAAAAACGTTCAACGGTTTGTGTTGCAAAGTGCGCAATGGTCAGCCAATAAACTCACTTTATCGGGTTTAGTGTTATTTAAACCCACAGTCACCGCCGCGCAACGCACAACGTCTTTAAATACCTTAACTATGGCATTGCGCAGTAATGCGGGTATTATTATCACAGGCTCACCTGTGAAATTAACCCCTTCTACCACGGGCAGTTGGACAAAAACTTTCACTTTAACCGCTTCACAAGTACCTTGTTTGGCCAAAGTTACCTATGAAGGTTTAAATGCGGCGCGTACTGTGACATCAGCACCTGCGGTAAGTTGTTTAAAATAAATAATCATTTTTAAATGCTACTAAAAAAGGGCGACTTTAATAAAGTCGCCCTTTTTTATTTTAAATTACACGGAATGTAATCACTAATGATTAGAGTTGTTGCAACATTGAATTTAAAAGAAAAAAAGATAGCAGATTGTTAGAGAAAACCTAGCCAAGCAAATGATAATTCAATAAACCAGCGCAAACGCCGAGAATAATATTATAAAAATCAAAGTCATGAAGTCTTAAGCGGTCAGACAAAATCCGATAACGTTTCATACCACCAATACTATGTTCGACTATTATTCTTTCAGATGC